>JACCZX010000087.1 GCA_013695705.1 Burkholderiaceae bacterium
CGCTTCAGCACCTCGGCCCAGGCATCGCGCAGATCGATTGAGTTGACGTCGGGGAAGCGCTTTTCGATGGATTGTTCGATGACGACTGCTGCGCGCAGGAAATCGCGCCCGGCGCGCGGCAATTCATCGAGGCGCTGCGCGGCGAGCTTGATGCGCTCGTACTCGAGGAGGCGGCGCACGAGTTCGGCGCGCGGATCCTCGACCTCGTCGCCGCTGTCAGCCTTGCGCACCGGCAGCAGCATGCGCGACTTGATCTCGATCAGCAGTGCTGCCATCAGCAGATATTCAGCCGCCAGCTCCAGGTTCTTCGCGCGAATCTGATCGATGTAGGTCAGATACTGCAGCGTCAGCGGCGCCATCGGAATATCGAGCACATTGAAGTGCTGCTTGCGGATCAGATACAGCAGCAGATCAAGCGGCCCTTCGAACGCCTCCAGAAATATTTCGAGTGCGTCGGGCGGAATATATAAATCATCGGGCAGCCGGAACAGCGGCTCGCCGTATAGCCGCGCCAGCGCAACGTCGTCGGCGCCATCGGGCGGTCGGTCGGCGCTCCAATGATCGAGAGCCGCGCTAGGTGATGCGGCGACCGATACCCTTGGTTCAGAAATCAACTACTCGCCTTCGTCGGGTTCACTTTAGACCCGTACACGTACGCCGGCTGTGGCACGTCGGAGGCTTTATAGCGCCGATACAAATCCTTTTCGATGTTCTTGTCCCAAAAGATTGCGCGGCCGATACGCTGTTCGCGCTCGATCTCTGGGTTCTTCTGCTTTAACTCGCGCAGGAAAAGCGTGAACTCGGATTCGTAGGATCTATTCATGGATCAGCGGATATTAAGCGATGCCATCACAATGGCTCGCAACGAGAAAATTGGCGCGTGAGAGTGCAGCCGACATGTCGGCAACGACGTTATCGGGGCCGATCCGCGCGATAAAACCAGAACGCTTCAGCATCGAGAACGGTTGTTCATGCGGCCCGGCGAGGATCAGCGCGCCGCCGTGTCTGGCGAGTTGCCGGCGCAGTGAGTCGAGCGCTTCGACTCCGGTGGTATCGAGCGAAATCAAGAGTGTAAGGTCGAACACAATTGCGCGAGGGGCGTCAACACCGGCGTACCGGGCCGGATCTGTAACTGCCTCCAGTTTCGATACCGCGCCGAAAAACAGCGAACCGAACAAGCGATATGCCTCAATTCCCGCCTTGGCGTCGATTGTTGTGAGTGCGATCGGCTCGATTCTCGTGATTTGAGAAATTCGGTAAATGAAGAACAAGCTCGCAAGCACCAGACCGACTTCAACCGCAACCGTAACGTCGAAGACTACCGTCAGGAAGAAGGTCGCAAGCAGAATCGTGCAATACGTGACCGGCAAGTTTTTCAGGCGCACGAATTCGTGCCACTCGCCCATGTTCCACGCAACCAGCATCAAAATGGCAGCTAAGACCGCGAGTGGAATGTTCGCGGCCAGCGGTGCAGCGATCAGCACGATGGCGAGCAGAGTGAGCGCATGCACGATTCCTGCAATCGGGCTCACCGCGCCGCTCTTCACATTGGTGACCGTGCGCGCAATAGTGCCGGTCGCCGGGATACCGCCAAACAACGGGGTGACGAAGTTGGCGATTCCTTGCGCCATCAACTCCTGATTGGGATCGTGGCGATCGTCGATTAACTTATCGGCGATGCGCGCGCACAGCAGCGACTCGACCGCGCCGAGCAGCGCAATCGTCAACGTCGGTGCCACCAGTTGCTTGACGAGCTCCCACGAGAACGCGGGCAGCGCGAGCGTTGGCAGTTCCTGCGGAATGCCACCGAACTTGCTGCCGATGGTTTCTACCGGCAACTCGAACACCGCCACGGCGGTGGTCGCAAGCAACAGCGCCACGATGGTCCCCGGCACATGCCGAACGAAGCGCTGTCCGCGCGGTGACGCACGCGTCAGTGAAACCCTCGGCCACAGCAGCATCAACGCCAGAGACACGGCAGCAATGGCGACCGCATAAGGATTGATGGTGCCGAGCGAGCTCCCGATCAGTTGCGCTTGCTGAAAGAAGTCCGCCGGCATGTGGTCGATCGACAGACCCAGAAAGTCTTTCAGCTGCGACAAGATGATCAGCACTGCAATGCCGTTGGTGAAGCCAATGACGATCGAAACTGGAATGAAGCGAACCAGCAGCCCGAGCCGCGTCAACCCCATCGCGAACAGCAATACACCGGCGCACATCGTCGAGATCAACAGGTTGGCAAACCCGTATTTCGCGATGATTCCGTAGATGATGACAACGAATGCACCGGCCGGCCCGCCGATTTGAACGCGTGAGCCGCCGAGCGCAGAAATCAGAAATCCGGCGATGATCGCAGTGAAAATCCCCTGCTCCGGCTTGGCGCCGCTGGCGATGCCGAAAGCCATTGCCAGCGGCAGTGCAACGATACCGACCGTCGCGCCGGCCGACAGATCCTTGATAAAGCGGGCGCGATCGTAAGCTCGTAGTGAATTGATCACATACGGACGAAACGGTGCGAGGTGCAGGCGCGTCAAGCGCGCGCGCCATTGCTCTAACACGGGCGCGCGTTCTCCGTTGCAGCAATTCCCGCCACGTGAAGCTCTATCTTCATTGACACCGTCGATCGAATCCGAATCTTACGCACGCACCAGAAAAGTTTCGCTAGTGCGGCGCGGCGAGTCGCGCCACTGCGCTTGCGCAGGTAATATCATTTCGTCGATGTCGCGAGCTAAGCCCATGCCAATCATCCGCTCAATAAGCGTTTCGCTCACCGCACTGGTGGCGCTCGTCATCCCGGCGACTGCAGCGGAGCCGCTTCCGTCGGGCGCGCTGCGCGTTCAGCTCGCCGAAATCGTTGATCGCCAGGGCTTTGAGAAACCGATGGTCGCATTCACGATGATGGTGCCGGCGGGCTGGCGCTACGAGGGGGCGGTCGATTGGAAGGTCGGTGTTCAGTGCGCAAGTGCATACCAGCCGAGACTGCGTGCGCAGGCACCGGATGGCAGCGCCGCGATCGAACTGTTGCCCGGCGAGAGCTGGGCCGCCAATAACTTCGGCCCCCAATCCGACGGGTGCCCGCACGGCACGTCCCGTAACGCCCAGGAATACTTGAATGCCTGGGTGCAGCGGCATCGCCCCGGCGCGCGCTGGATCGACTATCGGCCGCGGCCGGAGAGGTCGCACGCGGGTGTTCAGCAGAGTATGGCGGGCGGCGGCTTCTTCAAAAGCTGGAGTGAAACGGGGCAGGCGCTGATCGGATACACACAAAACGGCCGCGAAATGCGCGAGTCACTGGCGGTGTCGATTATGTTTTCGCATTCGCAGTTTGCCGCCGGCGGCGGGCGGATGATGCAATCTGTCAGCGGGAAATCGTATGGTGTGCTTGCCTGGCGAGCGCCCGAAGGACAGCTCGATTTCCGACACTTCGACGCGGTGTGGCAGACGTTGCGCCGGGGTGAGGCGTGGAATGCGCGCATCACCGCGGCTGAGAATCAGATGGCGCAGGACAACGCACAGACGCAGGCGCGTGTCAGCCAGATTCAGGCACAAACGTCGCGCGATACGCTGGCAGAAATCGCCAAGCGTGGTCAGATCCGCGCGCAGACGCGCGCCGAGATTTCCGAAATGCAGAACCGCGGCTACGCGGCGCGCGCGGCGTCGTCCGACCGCATGCATCGTGACAACATCAAGACGATTCGCGAGGTTGAGACTTATCGCGAGCCGCGCAGTGGCGGTGTGGTCGAATTGCCCAACCACTATCGGCACGCCTGGCAACTGAAGGATGGCACTTATGTTCTGACCGACAGCCAGGCGTTCGAGCCCGGTCGCGATCTGGGCGTCGCGGGCGAGCGCCTGCAGGTCGTCAAATGAGGGGAATTCGGGCGATGGACGTTTCTCGTTTAATCGTTTTTGTTGGACTGGCAGCGAGCTGTACGCTGCACTTGGCTTCAGCGCAGAACAGTTTCGGTGGCCCGCCAGCGTCACCGGCGCCACCACCATCGAAGGGAGTCAGTCCCGACACGAGGCCCGGTGCGACGGCTGCGAGCGACGCCGAGCGAAAGGATTTCGGTGTGGTGGCGAAGAGCGAGCTGCACGACGGTGCGATGCATGGTCCGACGCCGGTATCGATTCCCGGCGCGCAGATCATCACGACTCAGGCGCTGGTCGAGATGCGCCGCGGGGCAAACTCTCGTGTACTCGTATTCGATGTATTAGGCGGCCCGGAAGCATTGCCCGGCGCATTGGCTGCAGTGCCGGCGCACCGGCCGGGTTCATTTGACGATGCCGTGCAAAAAGAATTCGGCCAGTACTTGCAGCAGGTAACCCAGGGAAGCAAGGACGTACCGCTGGTGTTCTACTGCCAATCGGTTCAATGCTGGATGTCATACAACGCGTCGCTGCGCGCCGTTAAATTGGGCTATTCACGCGTGCTGTGGTACCGCGGAGGCATCGAAGCGTGGAAGCAGGCGGGGCAGCCCGTGCAGGCTATGCACGGCCCAATGCGCTGAGCTACTTGACGCGCATGCCGGGCAGCGCACCAGGGTGCGGATCGAGGAGGTAAAGTCCCGGGGACTGCTTCTCGTCGGCGTGACTGGCCGCGAGCACCATGCCTTCGCTGATGCCAAATTTCATTTTGCGCGGCGCGAGGTTGGCAACCAACACGGTGTGCTTGCCGACAAGCTCTCTGGGATCGTAGGCCGATTTGATGCCCGAGAACACGTTGCGATAACGTCCCTCTCCCGCGTCGAGTGTCAGCCGCAACAGCTTGTCCGAGCCTTCGACCATTTCCGCATTGATTATCTTCGCGATACGCAAATCGATCCTGGCAAAATCGTCGATCGAGATCGCATCGGCGATCGCGCTTCCGCCGGGCAATGGCGCGTCCTGAGTTGCCGCTGCCGGCGGCTCGAACAACGCGTCGAGCAGCTTTGGATCGACGCGGGTCAGCAGGTGCGAGTAGATACCGATCGGGTGGTCGTGACGCAAATGCTGGTCGATGCTATTCCACGCAAGCGGCTGCGGCAGCCCGAGAAACTTTTCTACGGTCGCGGCGGTGCTCGGCAACACCGGCTTCAGGTAAAGCGTTAGCAGGCGGAATGCTTCAAGCGCCACCGAGCAAACCGTGTGCAGACGATCAGAGGCGTCCGTTCGTTTCGCCAGCTCCCACGGCTTTTCAGCGTCGATGAATGCATTGGCGGAGTCCGCCAGTTCCATCGTGCGCCGAATCGCCTTGCCGAACTCGCGGGCGTCGTACATGGCGGCGATCTCGTCGCCCGCAGTCCGCAGCTGGCGCACCAGCAAGTGCTCGGTCACCTCCGCACCGTCAGCGACGCGTCCGTTGAACCGCTTGTTGATGAACACGGCGGCCCGGCTCGCGATGTTTACGTATTTTCCGATCAGATCGCTGTTCACCCGGGCCAGAAAATCGTCCGGATTGAAATCGATGTCCTCAACGTGCGAGTTCAGTTTGGCGGCGATGTAATAGCGCAGCCACTCGGCGTTCATCCCGAGCTGCAGATAGCGCAGAGGTGAGATGCCGGTACCGCGGCTCTTGCTCATCTTCTCGCCGGTGACGGTGATGAAGCCGTGCACGTAGATGCGATCGGGAACCTTGTACGGCGCGCCCGCGAACTTCAGCATCGCCGGCCAGAACAGCGTGTGAAAGTAGATGATGTCCTTGCCGATGAAGTGAATCTGCTCCGTCGCCGGGTCTTGCAGGAATCCTTCGAAATCTATGCCGGCGATCTTGCAGTACGCCTTGAAACTCGCCAGATAGCCGACCGGTGCGTCGAGCCAGACGTAAAAATACTTGCCCGGCGCATCGGGGATCGGAATGCCGAAATACGGCGCGTCGCGCGAAATATCCCAGTCACCGAGCGTGGTCGCTGCATCGTCGGTTCCCAACCATTCCTTCGCCTTGTTCTCGACTTCGCTCTGCAGCTTTCCGTCGTGCGTCCAGTGGCGCAGGAACTCGATGCAACGCGGATCGGATAAGCGGAAAAAGTAGTGCTCTGAGGTGCGCAACTCAGGTACAGCGCCCGACAGCACCGAGTACGGATTCTTCAGGTCGGTCGGTGCGTACACCGAGCCGCACACTTCGCAGACATCGCCGTATTGCTCCTTGGCCCCACATTTGGGGCACTCGCCCCTGACGTAGCGATCGGGCAGAAACATGTTCTTGACCGGATCGAAAAATTGTTCGATCGGCTTGGTATAGATCAGGTCAGCGGCGCGCAGCTTGCGGTAGATGTCCTGCGACAACTCGGTGTTCTCGATCGAGTCGGTCGAGTGCCAGTGGTCGAACCCGATATGAAAGCCTGCGAAGTACTGAGGCCGGCCGGCGGCGATCTCCGCCACAAAATCCTGCGGACTCTTGCCGGCTTTTTCAGCGGCGATCATGATCGCTGCGCCGTGCGCGTCATCGGCGCAAACGAAGTGGACCTCGTTGCCGCGCATGCGCTGAAATCGCACCCAGATGTCGGCCTGGATGTATTCCATCATGTGGCCGATATGGAACGCTGCGTTGGCGTACGGCAGCGCGGCGGTGACGAACAGGCGTCGCTTCATCGAGCGCGCGATTGTAAGGTGCGCCTGCTGTATCGGACTTCCGCGCTCGAGCGCTGTGGCGCTGCACTGTGTTCGGGTTCGCAATGGCGTGCGCGGCAGGTTCCGTTTATGGATTCCTGCAGGGCGCATGGCCATTCGGGATCGTTGAAGCTATCGGGGTGGTGGTCGCTCTGCGTCGGTGGAAAGCCTTGTCGCGCGCTTCGCTTGCTAACAACGACGGTATCCTCCGTAAAAAATCCGGAGTACCCGACATGGCAGAGCCGTTACCGCAGCGCCGTCGCAGCCTCGAGCGAGAGATCATCATCGCAGTTGTGGTGCTGTATCTGTTGATCACCGGCGTCATGGTGGCCGTTCATTACCTGCAGCCGGTGGGGCAGGCAACCGCAACGTCATCGGC
>JACCZX010000103.1 GCA_013695705.1 Burkholderiaceae bacterium
GCGATTGAAGGCGGCGCGTATCCCGAATACGAACTCGCGTTGCAGATCTTCACCGAACAGCAGGCGCAAGAGTTCACTTTCGATGTGTTGGACTCAACCAAGATCGTTCCCGAAGAGCTGGTGCCGCTGCGCCCGGTTGGCAAGCTGGTGTTGAACCGCAACCCGGACAACTTTTTTGCCGAAACCGAGCAGGTCGCGTTTGCCACGCATCACATCATCCCCGGCATCGACTTCAGCAATGACCCGTTGCTGCAGGGACGAAACCATTCTTACCTCGATACGCAGCTAAGCCGGCTGGGTGGTCCTAACTTTCACGAACTGCCGATCAATGCTTCCGTAGCCCAGGTGCACAACAATCAGCGCGATGGTATCCATCGTCAGGCGATTCCACGCGGACGTGTTGCCTACGAGCCAAATTCGCTTGGGGGCGGATGTCCGTTCCAGGCCGGCGCAATGGGATTCAGGTCTTTTCCCGAGCCGATACGTGACGACAAGCTGCGCGGCAAGCCCGAGAAATTTGCCGACCATTACACGCAGGCTACGTTGTTCTTCAACAGTCAGTCGGTCCCTGAAAAAAACCATATCGTCGAAGCATTCCGTTTCGAGTTGACCAAGGTCCAGACGCCTGCAATTCGCGCGCGAATGGTCGCCGGGTTAATGAATGTCGATCGCGACCTCGCATCGAAAGTCGCGCGGGGCCTTGGCATCGACTTGCCGGAGCCATTGCCGCGCGTTCTCGCCAAGCCGGCGCGCCCCGAGGTGACGAGCTCGCCTGCGCTCTCATTGCTTGCACGTCCCGGTGACGGTTCGATTCGCACGCGCCGCATTGCTCTGCTGGTTGCCGATGGCGTCAACGCAGCCGCGCTGCAGTCTGTGTACGACGCATTGTCCGAGCAGGGCGCAGTCGTTAACTATGTCGGTCATCGGCTTGGCTCCGTGAAGTCGGAGTCCGGCGCGGCGATCGAGGTGGAAGTCACGATGGAAACGGCGCCGGCTGTGGTGTTCGATGCCCTGGTTTTGCCGAGCGGAAAAACCGCAATCAGCACCCTCGCAGGAAGCGGTCAGGCAATGGAATTCGTGAAGCTTCAATACCGTCATTGCAAGCCGATCTTGGCGCTCGCAGGTGCAAGTGCATTGCTCGAGGGTGCTGGCATTTCGCCGCGGTTACCCGACGGAAGCGCCGATCCAGGATTGTTGGTGGGCGATGGGCAGAATGATTCGACGGTTGCCGACGCATTTGTCAAAGCAATTGCACGTCATCGCCACTTCGAACGCCAAATGGATCCCCCGGCCATATAGGCGCGCGACCGGCACATCGCTTGCAGTGGATATGTTTTAAGCCGGGAAACGAATTGGAAGTTCTCGAATTCCGCACGCGGCCCAATACCGCGGCATCTCAGGTCATTGCTCACGCTGCAGTAGGCGAAGCGGACCGGGCGCTGTGGCAGTTGGCCGAAGCGTTAGAGGATCTTGACTATCGGTTCACGTGCATCACGCCGGACACGCACGCCCGCGTGGCGGCGCGGCGTGACGGCGACGGTGCGCGGACTTTGCGCGACGTGTTCGGGTGGAGCCTGCCCTTTGACGAGGGTGACTTGCCAAGTGAGATCCTGCACTTGCTGCGCGAAGCGCGTGCGGTGTATAGCGTCGGTGGACGTCTCAAGAGTCTGGTTCGTTTCGCGACGTTCAAGCAAACACTGCTGGTTCATTCGGCATGGCCAACGAATGCAAATGATTCGGTCTTTTTTGGACCGGACACTTATCGCTTTGCATCGTTGATAGAACAAGCTCTGTCGGCTGTGCCGCCGCGATCGACTCGCACGGTCGTGGATGTAGGTTGTGGAACCGGCGCCGGCGGCATTCTCGTTGCGCAGCTTGGCGCAGACGAACATACCAAAGTACTTTTCACCGATATCAACGAGCAAGCGCTGCGTTACGCGCGCATCAATGCCTTGCATGCGGCCGTACCGAATTTCAGCTGCCTTCGAAGCGACGTTCTTAGCGAGGTGCGCGACCCGATCGATCTGATTATTGCCAATCCGCCTTATTTGCTGGATCCAGAGCAACGCGCCTATCGCCATGGAGGCGGTTCGCTGGGTACAGGCCTGTCATTGCGGATCGTCAACGAGTCAATGCCGCGCCTGTCAGCTGGCGGGCAACTGATTCTGTACACGGCATCGCCGATCGTGGACGGGGTAGATACCCTGCAGCAACAGCTCAGCGCCTTGTTCGACAGCGCTTCTGCTCGACGCGCATTTACGTACGAGTATCGAGAGATCGATCCCGACGTTTTCGGTCTGGAGCTCGATCACCCCGCGTATGCACGAGTTGAGCGCATCGCAGTCGTTGGCCTGACTCTGCGCATTTCCTAGCCTTTTACTTTAACTAACGAACCATGAACGCACCTACCGAAAACTTTCTGACGTTTACGCGCGCGTCGGAAACCCGAGACGAATTCCATCAACGCCTGGCGCGCTTCAACAGGAAGCGGACGCTGCCGGCGTTTCCGTCGGCAAACTGGCGTCAGGAATTGCACGACGACGTGCAGTTGCGTCACGAAGAAGGAACCTTCATCGAAGAAGAGCGGCGTGCCGTCGCCGAATTAGTCATGCAGGCGCCTTACGACGCCAACGAATTCGTGCAATGGTTTGAAGCGCTTGCGCATACCGGTCCCGGCCAGAACGACAAACTCTTTCAATGGCTGGCATCCGAGGCCGACCTCGATCAAATGCGTTGGTTCATAACGCAGGAGGTAGCAGGTGAAGCCGGCTTTGATGATCTCGTCGCCTTGACGCAGTTGCGCATGCCAACCCAGGCAAAACTGGAAATGGCGCGCAACTACTGGGACGAGATGGGACGCGGCAAGCAGGTTGGAATGCATGGCCCCATGCTTGAGCTTGCCGTCAAAGAACTGCGGCTTGACCCTTCGATCGAAACGACCGTGTGGGAATCTCTCGCACTGGGTAATCTAATGATGGCGCTTGCGCATGATCGCCGCTATGCGTTCCACTCGGTTGGCGCGCTCGGGGTCGTCGAGCTGACCGCACCGGGGCGCGTATCCCTGGTCAACGAAGGGCTTATGCGGCTCGGGGTTTCGACCGCAGGCCGACGCTACTTTCAGCTGCACGCGAATCTGGACGTCTTGCATTCGCGGGAATGGAACCGCGAAATCGTTCGCCCCCTGGTCGCCGCTGATCCGCGCTGTGCACGTGCGCTTGCCGAAGGCGCGTTGCTGCGGCTGCGCTCCGGTGCGCGCTGCTTCGCGCGCTACAAGGCGGAGTTCGGCTTGGCATGAACGTAGGAGGAATCGACACATCCGCTCGCTGGAGGGGTGCAGCCCCTCTTTGATCACCAGCCCGTGCTGTCGACGCTTCTCAACTGGAGAACGCGCACGGTCAGAGCAGCAGGCAGAGTCCTGAGACCAGGAAACAGGTGTGCGCTATCGCTAATCGTCAAAGCGGTTGAAGACAGGTCTGCTGTCTGTTCGATACATACCAATCTAGACAGTCTGCCGTGCGGTTGTTGTTTCCGCGCCCACGGCGGCGAAGATAATCTCATTGACTGCCGTAAGCGATAGCTCCGGTTCGACGTGGGTTAAATATTCCTCAACCGCAGATTCGAGTGGCGCAAGGGTTAGGCCACGTTCGCTTTGCAGCGCCGAGTAACGCGGGCGCAACGCAATCTGACCCAGCGTGGCGCCGGGTACTGCGTCAACCAGTCCGGCGTCGAGTCCTGCCGACTCGGCAACCATCTGCGCAAACCCTGCCCAACTGACGGCGCCGCGGTTTGTCAGATGCCATAAACCACGCTCACCATCTATCAGCAGGTTAAGCGCTGCCTGTACAAGGTGGGGCACATACGTCGGCGACACCAGCTGATCAACCGCGGCCGGCCACCGCTCTCTACGCCGCAACGCCCGCATCGCGAGCGCAACGAAGTTATAGCTATCCCACGGCCCGAAAAACGCAGCGCTTCGTATCATGAGCACACTTGGGTCCAGGGCGAGAACGCGACGCTCGGCTTCGAGCTTGCTGCGCCCATACGCATTTAATGGTCGCGGCCGATCACTTTCGACGTAGGGCGAAGGTTTATTCCCATCGAATATCAGATCGCTGGAAAAACTTAGCAGCCGTACATCGTGTCGAGCACACGCTCCTGCCAGAATCGTCGGACCGATCACATTCTCGCGCCACTGTCGCGGATCATTCTCGGCGTCGTCGACGCGCACGAAGCCGGCTGCGTTGATTACCGCCCACGGCTTCCAGCGCTCCAATGCCGCGTCCACTGACGGCTGCGATGCAATGTCGAGCTCTGCGCGTGTCAACAAGTGAATCGGTAACCCCCGCATTTCGCACACACGTGCAAATGCTTGACCCAATGTCCCGGTCGCTCCCGCAATCAGCAACGGGCGCCCCGCCGCGGGCAATGCTGTGACTTCACCGTGCGGAGGGTAAGTTAGCCGCACTTCTCTTTGCCACCATCCGACCCCGGAGAGCACAGGGTGATCTGGCACTCTGCCACTTGCGAGCTGCCCTGCCAACGTGCCTAAAGCCGTTTTGCGCGGCGTACCGCCGCTGACATCCCACAGACCCGCTTCATAGTGACCCGCGTCGCACATCACGAGGCTGTTCCAGTCGACGGTTCCAAATGCGGCCCACGCGGTGACCGCGCGAACATCTACACCATTTAGCCGCAATTTTTCCGCCGACTTCCACGCCTGATACAACCAACGCAGCTGTTCGTCGCGGGTACAACCCATGTGCACCTCGGTGATCGCCACAGGAAGCGCGTAGCGTTCGCTCGCCTCACGCAATCGCGCCTCGAATCCGCCTATCAACGGACCCAGCACCCGCACACTTTCCACGTCAACATACTGATCGCGCCCGTTGTCGTAGCGCCGTTCGGGCGGGTACAACCACAGGCGGGTGTCCAGAAAGCGTTCACTGGTCACATAGCAGTTGATTCCGACAATGTCGGGTGGACACGGGTGCTCGACAAACGCATAAAGTTCGCGCTCACTTGCTCCATGCTCGAGCAGATATTCCCACAACGGGTGGCCGGGCACCACGAGGCCAGTGAGCAGATCGAATGAAATCCAGCGGCGCGAATTTTCGAACTCCGCCTGATAGCGAAGGCGCGTCGATGTCGTCGTGAACCCGAGGTCCTCGGTCTGAATCAACCGAGCAAGCGGGTTGATTTTGCGGATTTCTCGCATCGCGAGGACCGTGCCCGACATTTGATGCATCAACGCACGAACGAAGCTGCGGTCGTTGCGGCGATGCGGATACCAAAAGCCGTATAGCGCGCTGAAACGCGCCGTAGTCACCGGCTCGTTTATTGGGGTGTAAGCCTCGATATCCGGAAATCGCTCGGCTACTGCTCGCGCGTAGTCGGCCAACAGATGCGGGAATCGCGAATCCAACAGGTGCGTGTAGCGCGGGCCGCTGCCATGGTGAACGAGGCCGGCAATGGGCTTGACTTGCAGGTCGCGTAAGCGCACCACGCTTCGATCACTCCATTGCCATTCGTACTGTCCGGGCCCTGCTGGCGCAGTGCGCTCCCACAACAGCGGAAATCGAACACATTTCACACCTAGTTGAGCTAAACAATTGAGGTCGTCAATTCGATGCGCGAACCCCGTTAGCTCAAGCTGATCGCGATATTTGTCACCGACGCGATTCACCGTGCACTCTGGTCCGGCCCACAACTCAAGGGAAGCCATCTATTTTTTCAAGCTATGACAGAAAGGCGCACAGGGAAGCGGCGGCGTGCTTCGCCTCCTGCTTCCCACCTGTGTCGCAACCTTTTTGTCTATCCTGCAGCCGACGACGGCACAGCACTTTCGGCAACAGCCCTGTCAACCGCCCGAGCGTGCACCGCTTCTCCGGCCCGCGCGGAAAGGGTTCGTAACGACCTCTCGATGGAAAGCACCGGGCTGGGGGTGCCAGAATCTTGACGTTCCAGTAGCCCTTCTAATTCAACATGGATTGAGCGCGCGGTGCGGTCCCACGTGCATTGACTTACGTGCATACGCATACGCTCGATGCGTTCGCGCCGGACAACAGCGTGCTCGCGCAGCGCCGCTTTACAAGCGGATATGAACTCAGCCTGGGTTGACGCAATGGCGACAGAATCTCCATACAAGCTCTTAACGTCATGAATGGGAGTGCTGACAATCGGCTTTTCCGCCGCCATGTACTCGAGTGTTTTCGTTGGACTGATAAAGCGGGTCGACTCATTGCGGGCAAACGGCAACAAGCAAACATCCCATTGCGCGACCAGCTGCGGCAGAACTTCGTACGATTGCTGCCCAAGCCAATGAACGTTGGCGCGTTTTGGTAGCGACGCCGGATCGATCTTCACGATCGGGCCTACCATAACGAGCTGACAATCGGGCGCGCCATCCGCGAGAGCAGTGATGAGCGAAGCATCGAAGCGCTCGTCGATGACGCCAAAAAAGCCAAGCCGGGGGCGGCCGATATTTGCGTGCAAACGGTCGGCGTCTTCTTGCCACTTGGTGCGTGGGTCCGTCGCATCTGGTGAAGACATCAGCGGCATGGTGAGGTGAGGGCCCGTGACACTTCGTGAAGTTCCCTTCGACAGCGTCACGTGCGGCGTGAAGTGTTCGGCATCCACCGCACTCGGAAAACAACGCACGTTGCTATGCAGCCCACGCTTGCTTTCATACAAGCTTGGGCCACCGGTCAGCACGAGTTGAGCACGCTTCATCAACGCCGTCTCACGCTGCACCATCTGGCGTGGCGCATCCTTGAACGCCGACAACTGGTCCATGCAATCGTAGATAACGGCGCGAGGGGTAAGGTCGGCCAGAAGCGGTAGGGCCATCGGCGTGTAGAACCAAACCATGTAGTCAGTAATTGAAAAATCGCGCAAGTATTCCGTAAGCAAGGGCTTCAACTCGGGTAGTTGATCGTCGTGGAAACCAGGCGCATTAATCGTCGTGTGTGGCCGCAACACCTCAACGTTTGCACACGGCGCGAAGCGCTCCAGAAACGGAGTTTGCTTGCCACGCACCGGCTCTTCAAAAAACAGCACCCGGTAGTGATTGGCTAGCCGCGAGAGCAGATGTTGGGGCCGCTGATAAACGAAATCCCAGCGCAGGTGAGAAAAGACGATCAGTGTTTGCATGAAGTTTCCATTTGGGAAGTACGGATTCAAAAAGCGAAGCGTGGCCACTTCACTTAGGACACAAGCAGCGCGGGTTTCTTCTAAGCAAGCCACGTTCCACGCGCATGCCGAGCAATCGCGCGGGATTAACTAGGCTCGTTACTTGCCTAGATCCAACACCCTTTGGACCCGAGCTTATGAGCAACTCCGCACTTTCGACTTCGTTCAGCGGACTTGATTACTTGATCGTTGGCGCTGGATTCGCGGGCAGCGTGTTGGCCGAACGGCTCGCACATGCTTTGGATCTGCGCGTGTTGGTAGTTGACAAGCGACCACACATCGGCGGTAACGCCTACGACCGCCACGACGATGCCGGATTGTTAATTCACCCATATGGTCCGCACATCTTCCATACAAATTCGGCGGACGTGTTTGACTATCTGTCACGCTATACGCAGTGGCGGCCGTACCAGCATCGAGTGCTCGGCAGCGTCGACGGTCAACTCGTTCCCATCCCTATCAACCTAGACACGGTTAATAGCTTGTATGGTCTGAAGCTAAGTTCGTTCGAGATGGAACAGTTTCTGGAATCGGTGGCGGAGAAGATCGACGATGTCAGAACTTCAGAGGATGTGGTCGTTAACAAGGTGGGGCGCGATTTATATAACAAATTCTTTCGTGGCTACACGCGCAAACAATGGGGCATGGACCCTTCCGAACTCGACGCGAGCGTTACAGCGCGTGTCCCCACCCGCACGAACCGAGACGGCCGCTATTTCACAGACACGTTTCAGGCGATGCCCGCGCAAGGCTACACGCGAATGTTCGAGGCGATGCTCAATCACCCGAATATCAAGGTGATGCTGAACACCGACTACCGCGAGATCGTCAATCTAATCCCGTGGAAGCAAATGATCTATACCGGGCCGGTCGATTCCTTTTTCGATTTTAAGTTCGGCAAGCTTCCCTATCGCAGCCTGCAGTTTCAGCATGTCACGCTTCCGGTCGAGCGCTTCCAACCCGTCGGAACCGTTAACTATCCCAACGATTACGCCTACACGCGCATCAGCGAGTTCAAGCACATCACTGGTCAAACGCATTCGAGCACGTCGATCGTTTACGAATATCCACGAGCCCAGGGCGATCCTTACTATCCCGTACCAACCCGCGAGAACGCTGCGATGTACAAGCGTTACGAGGCCGAGGCCGATGCGCGCACCGACGTGACTTTCGTGGGGCGCCTTGCAACATACAAGTACTACAACATGGATCAGGTGGTCGCTCAGGCGTTGACTGCATTCAAGCGCTTGCGCGCACGCCACGAACGTCAAGATGCGCAGGAGATTTCAGCTCTAACGCGCAACCCGGCCAACATAGCGCTCAGCGATACCTAGGAGAGTCATGCAGGCGGAACAAGCACTGCCCCGCTATGACCTTCTTGCGCATATTGATTTAGGACGTTTTCGGCCACGCGCTCTAGCGCCGAGCTTTTGCAAAGTGCAACGCAAGCACCGCCAAACCCGGCACCGGTCAGCCGCGCTCCATAAATTTCCGGCCTGGCCTGAAGCAGCGCGACAAGTCGGTCCAGCGCTGGAACAGATACTTCAAAATCGTCGCGCAGGCTGGCGTGCGATGCGTTCATAAGCAGACCAAAATCTTTTGGGTTTGAACACTGCACCGCGCGCAACACTCGCGCGTTTTCAGTGACCACATGACGCGCCCGTCGCCGCAATGGATCGTCAAGGGCCTCAACAGTGGACAAATCGCCTTCACCAATATCGCGTAAAGCCCGTACACCGAGGCGTTGCGCGGCTTCCTCGCATTCGGCGCGACGCTGATTGAATGCACTGGTCGCCAGCGAGCGCGTAATACCTGAATCGAGCACCAGCACAACGGACTCCGGTGGCAGCGGCATCAAGCGACGTTCCAACGTTCGCGTGTCGAGAAACAGCGCTTGCTTGGTATTGGCCAGGCTAGCGGCCATCTGGTCCATCAGCCCGCAACGCACGCCGGCATGTTGCACTTCCGCTCGCTGTGCAAGCTGTGCGAGAAGGACGGCGTCCAGCGGCAGATTCAGTAACGTGCGCAACGCACGCAGCGTTGCCACTTCAAGCGCGGCGCTCGACGAGAGCCCCACGCCCATCGGGACATTCGATGATAGATGCATATCTAGCGGTGGTATTTCGAATCCGGCGGCACGCGCTTCAGCGATGCAACCGTAAACATACGTCGCAAAACGCGCCGAAGGCGGTGCGTCGTGGGTGAATGTCGCCATGCAATCAAGTGCGGCGGCGTACAGGGTAAAGGTAGCGCTGGCGCTGCGGCGAATCGCTACGTGAGTTTGCTGCGGGATCGCAATGGGCAAGACGAAGCCATCGTTGTAGTCGGTGTGCTCCCCCAGCAAATTGACTCGGCCCGGTGCGTGGCCGATCGCCGCTGGCACGCCTCCGAAAACCGCTTCAAACGACTTCACTGCAGTGAAATCTCGACCTGTTGCAGCTCGCGCGCTTTGTCTTCCGGCAGGGCATCCATTGCAAAGAAGCCGGCGGCGATTTCGGTTCCCGCCAGATACTTCAAACGATCGCGCGAGCGATAAGGGGGAAAGAACTGGGCGTGCAAATGACACTCCGGATGTAATTGACCGTCAGTGGGCGCCTGGTACCACGCCATTAGGTAGGGAAACGGTCGCTGCCACAGCCCGTCGTATTTCAACAGCACCGTCTTCAGTGCGCGGGCCAGATCTGCACGCTGCTGATTGGAGAGTTTTGTAAAGTCTTGCACTGGCTCAATCGGTGCGACCCACACTTCGTATGGATAACGAGCGCAGACCGGCACAAAAGCAACGGCGTCATCGCCCTGGTAGATCATGCGGCGCCCATCACGGCGTTCACCTTCGATCAATTCCTGCAATACGCCGCGGCCCGACTTTGCGAAATGCTGCGCGGCCAGTTGATTCATTCGCGCCGGTACCGGCGGCACGACCGGATACGCGTAGATCTGCCCGTGCGGATGATGCAGGGTGACGCCGACTTCGGCGCCACGATTCTCGAACGGCAATACGTATTTAACTTCGGATCGCCGTGCAAGACGGTCGGTGCGGTCGGCAAGCACCTCTAACAACAACTCGATATGTGCGAGCGGCAACCAACCCAACGGTGTCTGGTCCCGTCCGAAAACTACTACCTCGCAATGACCTGCTGCAGGCGCGGTCGGGACAATCAACTCGGGCATTGGCTCTGCTGCATCCACGGCCGACGTAAGCGATGGAAAACGATTGTCGAAGACAGCGATATCCCAGTTGCTGTCGGGCAGTTCCGTAGGCTGCTCTGGATCGGTGGTGACCGCTAACGGGTTGTACTGCGGCGGCGGCAAGAATGTCCGGTTCTGCCGATAGCTGGCATAGGTCACCCACTCGCCACGCAACGGGTGCCAGCGCAGGTGGGGGCTTGCGTTAAGTGGTTCCGCAAACGGGCTGGGTGCTGACGTACGTGCTTCAAGGGGGTGGTTCGCATAGAGCGTCAGGAATCGTCCGTCAGGCTT
>JACCZX010000135.1 GCA_013695705.1 Burkholderiaceae bacterium
TGGGACAACATGGTCGGCCCTGGCAAACCGATCGACAGCGATCGCTTCTTCGTGGTCGGCGTCAACAACCTGGGTTCCTGCTTCGGCTCGACCGGCCCGATGTCGATCGACCCCGGCACGGGCCGGCCGTATGGCGCGAGCTTTCCCGTGATGACGGTCGAAGATTGGGTCAACGCGCAGGCGCGGTTGGCGGACCATCTTAGAATTTCGCGCTGGGCTGCCGTGATGGGCGGCTCGCTCGGCGGCATGCAGGCGCTGTCGTGGACGATTCAGTATCCGGAGCGCATCGCGCACTGCGTTGCGATCGCCTCGGCGCCGAAGCTGTCGGCGCAAAACATCGCGTTCAACGAGGTCGCGCGCACTGCGATCCGCTCCGATCCCGATTTTCACGGCGGCGATTACTACGCGCACGCCACGGTGCCCAAGCGCGGCCTGCGGGTGGCACGGATGATCGGCCACATCACGTATCTGTCCGGCGAGGACATGGCCGAAAAATTCGGCCGCGCGATGCGCGAGGCCGACTATCAATTCCACTACGAAATCGAATTCGAAGTCGAGCGTTACCTGCGTTACCAGGGCGATAAATTTTCCGAGTATTTCGACGCCAACACGTACCTGCTGATCACCCGCGCGCTCGACTACTTCGACCCGGCAATGGCGACCGGCGGCGACCTGGTGGCGGCGCTGGCGCCGGCGCGTGCGAAGTTTTTGCTCGCTGCGTTCACCACCGACTGGCGGTTTCCGCCAGCGCGCTCGCGCGAAATCGTCGAAGCGCTGATCGACAACGGGCGCGACGTTGCTTACGCCGAAATCGACGCGCCGCACGGCCACGATGCGTTCTTGCTCGATGACCCGCGCTATCACCGCGTCGTGAAGGCGTACTTCGACAATATTGCGCGCGAGATAAGTCGATGAGCACAGCGCGTCCGCTCCGCATCGACCTGCAGCAGATCGCTGACTGGGTGCGCCCCGAAGGGCGCGTGCTCGACCTCGGCTGCGGCGACGGCACGTTGCTCGCATACTTGCGCGAATTCAAGCGCTGCCATGGCTACGGTGTCGAGATCAACGACGATCAGGTTGCCGAGTGCGTGCGCTCTGGGATCAACGTTATCCAGTCGAACCTCGACGCGGGGTTGCGCATGTTTGCCGATGCGATGTTCGATACCGTGGTGCTGTCGCAGACCTTGCAGGCGGTGCATAACGCGGAAAGTATTCTGCGCGAAATGGCGCGCGTAGCGCGCCAGGGTGTGGTGAGTTTTCCAAACTTCGGCCACTGGAAGCACGCGGCGTCGCTGCTGGCCGGGCGCATGCCAGTTACTCGGGATATTCCGTTTCAGTGGTACGACACGCCGAACATTCATCTGTGCACGTTGAAAGATTTTGAAGACCTCGTTGCCAAGGTGGGTCTTAACATCACTGGTCGCGCGCTGTTTGCCGATGGGCAGCCGATCGATGTGTTGCCTGCTTTGCGTGCGACGCTGGCGGTCTATCGATTCGAAACGCGATGAATATGTGAGGTTCTGTCAATGAGTTTGCGAGAAAAATTGATCCGCAATATCAACGATGTCGACTGGCAACCGTCGGGTCGCGACGGGCTTTATGCGGGAGTGAAGTCAGCCAGTGTGACCGGTAAGCGTGTTGCCGGCATGGTCGCGCGCAAACTCGGCGCGTCGATCGATATTGTGCCGCCCGGCAAGCTCACGTGCCCGTATCACTCGCACTATCGCGAGGAAGAGATGTTCATCATCCTCGAGGGCGAGGGCAGTTTGCGCGTGGCGGGGGAAATGATTGCGGTGCGCGCCGGCGACATCATCGATATTCCGCCGGGTCCGGAGTATCCGCATCAGCTAATCAATACATCAGATGCGCCGATGAAGTATCTGTCGATCAGCACCCAGGAAGATCCGGAGATTTGCGAATATCCCGACTCCGGCAAGTACGGCATCTACACGAGCGTCGCGGGGCCATTGCTGCAAAAACGTCGCCTGCACCGTCCGGACAGCGCTCTGGACTACTGGGACGGCGAACCCTGAGTTTTAGCCGGCGCTGCGCGACTGACCAGCCACACCAGAATCAGCACCGGAACACCGAGCCACGCGGTGGTTTGAAAAAAAGTGACGTAGCCGTACGCATCGACAAATGCACCCGAAAAGCCTGCGATGAATTTCGGCAGCAACAGCATCACTGATGAAAACAACGCGTACTGCGTCGCTGAATATGCAATGTTGGTGAGGCTCGACAGATAGGCGATGAACGCCGCCGACGCAATTCCGGCGGAAAGATTGTCGGCCGAAATGACGAAGATTAGTCCCGTCAAATCATGGCCGCGCGTCGCCAGCCAGGCGAACAACAGATTGGACGCCGCCGACAACACCGCGCCGACAAACAGGATGCGCATCACGCCGAAGCGCAGCGCCAGTGCGCCGCCGATGAATCCGCCAGCGAGCGTCATCAACAAGCCGTAGACCTTCGACACCGCGGCTACCTCCTCCTTGCTGTAACCCATGTCGACGTAAAACGGAAACGCCATTACGCCGAGCACAACGTCAGAGATGCGATAAATGGCGATCAGCGCCAGCAAAAGCAGCGCGTGCCATCGAAATCGCTGCACGAAGTCAGCGAACGGTCCCACCACAGCGACTTGCAGCCACGCGAGCAGGCGGGCGGTGCGCGGCGCGTAACCGCGCTCTGCAATCAGCCGTTGCGCAAGCGCCGCCTCTTCTGCGGCGCCCAACGCGCGGGCGTGTTCGGTGGACGGCTCGGGTGCCAACAGCACAGCGATCGAGCCGACCAGCATCGACGCCGCCATCACCAGGTACGCGACCATCCAAGCGGACGCTGCACCAGCGTCGGCTGCAAAGCCCGCCGCGATCCACAGCACACCGGCTCCGGCCCAGATCATTGCCAACCGGTAACCCGTCTGATACATCGCGGCCAACGCGGCCTGCTTGTCCACCGCGGCCGACTCGATTCGATAAGCGTCGAGCGCAATGTCCTGCGTGGCCGAAGCGAACGCGACCATCAACGCGAACATGACCATCGAGCGCAGCCCGGCAAGGGGATCAGCGAGCGCCATGCCGATCAGCCCGA
>JACCZX010000172.1 GCA_013695705.1 Burkholderiaceae bacterium
GTGTTCCAGCAGCACGTCTTTACCCGCGACGCCGATCTCGGCAGCGCCATATTGAACGTACGTCGGCACATCCGACGGACGCACGACAACGATGCGCAGATTCTTATCAGCGGTGCCGATAATCAGCGCGCGCGATGTCTCGGCGTTTTCGAGCGGCGCGAAGCCGGCTGCAGCCAGCAGCGGCTGCGCTTCGTCGAAGATTCTTCCTTTTGACAGCGCCAGCGTAATCACCAAGCGCTCCTCGTGTACGCGATCGCTGCGCGATCGCACCTGCACTCGTCGCGATTAGTTAGATGGGCGGGCTTCGGAGCGGCCGGGCGCCCGCCCATAGAACAACGGCAGGAAAACGCGAGCGCGCCTTTCACTCTGATCTCATCTGGTTCTGTGCACGATGGCGCCCAGCGCGGCGAGCTTGGCTTCCATTTTTTCGTAGCCACGATCCAGATGGTAGATGCGATCGACCGTGGTTTCGCCTTCGGCAGCCAGCGCTGCCACGATCAGACTGGCTGAAGCGCGCAAGTCAGTGGCCATCACCGGCGCGCCAGCCAGCTTGTAAACGCCCTGAACGGTTGCCATATTGCCGTCGATCGTGATATTGGCGCCGAGCCGCTGCAGCTCGTGCACATGCATGAAGCGATTCTCGAAAATCGTTTCGGTAATTTCACCGACGCCGTCGGCCACGCAATTAAGCGCCATGAATTGCGCTTGCATATCGGTCGGGAAATCGGGATAGGGCGCCGTGCGCAGGCTGACTGCGCGCGGGCGAGAATCCATCCTGATTCTCAGCGCACCATTTTGCGCATCGATTTGCGCCCCAGCCTCGCGTAACTTGCCGAGCACCGCACCCAACGTTTCCGCAGCCGCACCACGCAACACTGCCGAGCCGCCAGCGGCCACCACCGCGCTTAAAAAGGTTCCGGTCTCGATGCGATCGGGCATCACCCTGTGGCGCGCACCATGCAGCCGCTCGACGCCCTGAATCACAATGCGATCGCTGCCCGCCCCCTGAATCCGCGCGCCCATCGCGCTCAGCGCAGCGGCGAGGTCGACCACTTCGGGCTCGCGCGCGGCATTCTCAATAATCGTTTCGCCGTCCGCCAGCGTAGCTGCCATCATCAGATTCTCGGTGCCGGTTACCGTCACCATGTCGGTCGCGATGCGCGCGCCGCGCAGACGCTTTGCTTCGGCCACCACGAAACCGTTTTCGATACGAATCGTTGCGCCGAGCGCTTCCAGCCCCTTGATGTGCTGATCGACCGGACGCGCGCCGATGGCGCACCCGCCCGGCAGCGACACACGCGCGCTGCCTGCGCGCGCAACCAGAGGGCCGAGCACCAGGATCGACGCCCGCATGGTCTTCACCAATTCGTACGGTGCCTCGGTACGCGTGACCGAATCGGCCTTGAGACGAACGGTTGCGTTATCACGCTCAACTGCGACGCCCATCTGTTTCAGCAGCTTCAACGTCGTCGCCACGTCCTGCAACTGCGGAACGTTGTCGACGATGAACTCGTCGGCCGTCAGCAAAGACGCCGCGAGGATCGGCAACGCGGCGTTCTTTGCGCCGGAAACGGTGATTTCGCCCGCCAGGCGAGTGCCGCCAAGAATTTTCAGTTTGTCCATCGGACCGTCGAAGCAAAAAGGCGCGGCGCGCCCTAACGCAGGTGGGCGGAACTGTACGGCACGAGTGATGCGGGGCGATGTGGCGGGAACGGCGGGAACTGCGGCAGGCATGCAAAGCTCCTTGCAAAGATGCTCACAGAATGTGGGCAACCGATTGCAAGGCTCGCGCATGCAGGCGAACGCAACACGAACCGAACGTGAAACCTGCGTGAAGTCACGCCTTGGGGGTTTGAGCCTGAGATTTCTGCGCCGCAAATTCGACCGGCGTCAAGGTACGCATCGACAGTGCATGAATTTCCTGTCTCATTCGGTCGCCCAGCGCGCGATAAACGTGCTGATGGCGAGCGATCCTCGACTGGCCCTCGAAGGCCGCGCTGACGATCAGGGCGTCGAAGTGCCGGCCGTCGCCGGAGACCTCGACTACGTCACAAGTCAGGCCCTCGGCAATATAGCGCTCGATATCCGCCGGAGTGGGTTCCATCAGTTTCTCAACTTGAATCCACGCGACAACAGATTGACCGCAATGCCTGCAGTAACGATAAACGCAAGCGTCAGCACGCCGAGACTCAACCACGGGTTGACATCGGACTGTGCAAAAAAACCGTAGCGAAATCCATCGATCATGTAGAAAAATGGATTGAAGTGAGAAACGGTTTTCCAGAACGGCGGTAAGCCCTGCACCGAGTAGAACACGCCCGATAAAAACGTGGCGGGCATCACGATGAAGTTTTGAAACGCTGCCAGCTGATCGAATTTATCGGCCCATATTCCAGCAATCAAGCCAAGCGTGCCGAGCAGCGCAGCGCCGAGCACGCCAAACGCAAGGATCCATAGCGGGCTGGCGAAGGGTGGCGGTGCGAACCAGACCGTGATCAGAAACACGCCGAGACCGACCACCAAGCCTCGCACCACCGAGGCAGTTACGTAAGCGCCATACAACTGCCAGTGCGAAAAAGGCGGCAGCAAAATGAAGATCAGGCTGCCCATGATCTTCGACTGAATCAGGCTCGACGACGAATTGGCAAACGCGTTCTGCAAAACCGACATCATCACCAGACCGGGAATCAAAAAAGCGGTGTAGCTGACACCCGGGAGTGCCTGCACATGCTCTTCAAGTACGTGGCCGAAAACGAGCAGGTACAACACTGCCGTCAACACGGGCGCGGCGATTGTCTGAAAACTGACTTTCCAGAAACGCAGCATTTCCTTCATCAGCAATGTGCGGAACGAAACCGCGGCGGAAGCGCGCGCAGATGCACCCTTGACGCTACGCGCCGTACCGCCAAGCGGGAGCGACCCTTCGTTCGGGCGGGCGTGCGGAAGGGTCATGCCGTTGCCAACGCCGGTATCCGCTCAGACTCCAGGCGCTCGGCCATGAGCTGCAGAAACACGTCTTCGAGATCTGCACGCCCGACCTCCAGATCGTCGATTTGGCAGCCTGCTGCCTGACACTCCGCCAACACGCGGCCGACGTCTTCGGGTTGCGCAAGGCGCAGCACAAGCGCGCCGTCGCGTTCGTCGATGCGGTGCGCCAGCACCGACGGCGGAACGGTACCGCGCACGCGCAACGTCATCTGCACGCCCGCGATGTGCGCCAGCAGCGCGCGCGTGGTGTCGAGCGCGATCACTGCCCCAGCTCTGAGCATTGCAATCCGCTGGCACAGCGCCTGTGCCTCCTCCAGATAATGCGTAGTCAGCACGATAGTGTGGCCTTCGCGATTCAGGCGGCGAATGAAAGCCCATAGAGTCTGTCGCAGCTCGACATCGACTCCCGCAGTAGGCTCGTCGAGCACGATCACCGGCGGCTTGTGTACCAGCGCCTGCGCCACCAGCACGCGCCGCTTCATTCCCCCTGAGAGTGCGCGCATATTGGTGTCTGCACGCGATATCAGTCCGAGGTTCGCCAGCACCTCGTCGATCCATGCGCCGTTGTTGCTCAGCCCAAAGTAACCCGATTGAAACTCGAGCGTCTCGCGCACCGTAAAAAACGGATCGAATGCGAGCTCCTGCGGCACGACGCCAAGTGATAAGCGGGCGGCGCGGTAATCAGCAACGACGTCGTGACCCATGATCGACACGCGGCCCGTGGTGGCGCGCACCAGGCCTGCGATGATCGAAATCAGAGTGGTTTTTCCAGCGCCGTTGGGCCCAAGCAGCCCAAAGAATTCACCTCGATTGATTTGGAGGTCGACGCGATCGAGAGCGAGTATCGAACCGTAACGCTTGGTCACGGCAGAAACCTGAATCGCTGTCACTGGAACGTCGTAATCAGCGATTGGCCGGCACAATCAGCGACGCTGTCACCCGGCAGGAGCAGAAATAGGAAGAACGCTACTGACGCCGTACACCGTTGCCAGGCTCAACATGTCTGCGGGCACGCCGGATACTTCGAGCGAGCGGCCGGTTGCCTGCGCGGTGCGCTGCCACGCCAGCAGCACTACCAATGCGGACGAATCGCAGGTCCGCACGGCAGACAAGTCAAACGTCGTGTCGCCGCTCTGAATCGCGGCGATGCCAAGGTCTGCCAGTTGCACTGCGTTGGCGAGACTCATGTCATCGGCCTCGATGCGCATGAGCTAAGCTTTTTTCGCCAATTGGCTGTTGCGTTCGGTCAGCGTCTTGATCAAGCCGTCGATGCCGCCCGAATTGACTTGCGAGCTGAACTGCGATTTGTAATTCTCCACCAGCCAGACACCGAGAATGTTGATGTCGTATATCTTCCAGCCACCGTCGGTCTTTTCCAGACGATAGTCGAGCTGAATCGGATCGCCGCGCGACGCGACCACCTGCGTGCGTACGATGACATCAGTATCGGTAGGCTGAGCGCGAAACGGGCGCAATTCGACTTTGTGGTCGCTGACCTGCGATAGCGCGCCGCTGTAGGTGCGCACCAGCAAGGTACGAAACTCGCGCGTCAGCGCAGCACGCTGCTCGGGCGTTGCATTGCGCCAGCCGGGTCCAACCGACAACTGCGTCATTTTCTGAAAGTCGGTGTAAGGCAGAACCTTCTCGTCGACCAGCTTTTGCGCGCGGCCGGCATCACCCGACTTAAGCGCCTTGTCGGCCTTGATGGCGTTTAGCACCTCGTTGGACAAATCACGCACCATCGCATCAGGCGCAGCGCTCGATGTCTGGGCGCTGGCTGCGGCCACAAAAAGAGTAGAGGTTGCCAGACCAAGCAGAATAAATTTCAGAAATCGCATTGTGTTCGTTCCGTAGTGTTTTCGAGGGTTATGTAGGACGTTTGCCGGCGCGCTTGGTTCGTTCGGAATTGCAACGCCTCACTTGGTCGGCGTGCCCGATTGCGGCGGCACCAGTTCCTTCTTAACGCTCGGGTCGGCTGCCGGTGGACTGCCGGCCGTCGCTTTTGAATCAAGCTCGTCGGCGGCAGGCGGCGGACTGCCGTCGTACACGAGGCTGCGCCGGCGTTGCAAATAGCCGTCTCGAATAAAGCGATACTTGTCGAGCGCTGCGCCCGAGATCAAGTCGTCGGCTTGCAGCAACTGTGCGCGCTGGTCAACGACACGGGTGCCGAGAATCCAGTTGCGAACGGGGATATCGTTGATGTAAAAGTTGGGATCCAAATACGACTCGACCACCAGCGTGCCGACCGCATCGCGCACGCTGCTTGGGCCCAAAATCGGGAGCACCAGATACGGACCCGGACCAGCACCCCAGCGTCCGAGCGTCTGGCCGAAATCCTCATTGTGCTTTTCGAGCCCCATCTGGCGCGCCGGATCGAAACAGCCGAGCAGCCCGACGGTCGAGTTGACGACGAAACGACAGGTATCGGAGATCGCGTCGATCGCCTTGCCCTGCAAAAGGTTGTTAATGGCATTCGACGGCTCACGCAAGTTGCTGAACGCGTTACCGAGGCAATCGCGTACGCGCTCCGGCAATACGAATCTATATGCTTGGGCAACCGGCTTGAGCACAGCGCGATCAACCACATCGTTGAATTCGAACACTTGGCGGTTGAAAGACTCGATCGGATCGCGCGCATCGTTGCCCGCATCTGCCGGAATCGTCGCGCAGCCCGAAACAACGGCCACGGCTGCGAGCAGACACGGCGCCATCGCGCGAGAAAGCAGGGAAGTCAGCATTAGGTTCATAAGGGCTTTTCGTTCAGAGCCGGGGCAAACATTGCACCCAGAATTCGCTATTCGAGCCGACCTATTTAGCCGGTGCGGAGGGCTCGGTAGCAGGCGCATCCGCAGCTTTGTTATACAAGAACTGGCCAATTAGATTCTCTAGTAATACCGCCGATTGGGTCAGCTTTACCTGCCCACCTGCCTGCAGATTTCTATCGGATCCGCCCGGGACCAGCCCGATGAACTGGTCGCCAAGCAGGCCCGAGGTCAAAATCTTGGCGGACGTGTCGTCGGGAAATGTCACGCTTTGCTCCAGCTCCATCGTCACTTGCCCCTGATACGTGTTGGTATCGAGCACGATCGCCTTGACGCGGCCAACCGTAACGCCGGCGCTTTTTACCGGCGAACGCACCTTGAGTCCACCAATGTTGTCAAACCGCGCTGTGACGAGATACGTTTCGCCGATCACAAAATTACCCAGATTGGCCGCTCGCAGCGCCAAAAACAGGATCGCCAGAATGCCGAGCAGCACAAACAGCCCAACCAGTGTTTCAACTCCCTTACGCCCCATCGACGTCTCCCACTAAATTCAACTTGGTGCGCTGAACATCAGCGCAGTCAAAACAAAATCGAGGCCGAGCACCATTAACGACGAAATGACGACCGTGCGTGTGGTTGCCTCGGATACGCCCTCCGGCGTCGGTGTCGCTTCGAATCCCTGATAGAGCGCGACAACGGTGCACGCGACGCCGAACACGAAGCTCTTGACGATGCCGTTGCCGACGTCATCGACCGCGTCGACTCCGTTCTGCATTTGCGACCAAAACGCACCCGGGTCGATGCCGATCATTAATACACCGACGACGTATCCGCCCAGAATCCCGACGGCCGAAAACATCGCAGCCAACAGCGGCATCGAAATCAGGCCAGCCAACAGACGTGGCGCCAGGACACGCGACTTGGGATCGACCGCCATCATTTCCATCGCGGCCAACTGTTCGCCCGCCTTCATCAAGCCGATCTCTGCAGTGAGCGATGTACCGGCGCGGCCGGCAAACAACAACGCGGTCACCACCGGGCCGAGCTCACGCACCAGCGACAGTGCTACCACCAGGCCGAGCGACGCCGTCGCGCCGTAGCGACTCAACGTGTAGTAACCCTGCAGCGCCAGCACGAACCCCACCGCGAGGCCGGAGGCAACGATGATGACCATCGATCGATTACCGATCGCATAAATCTGCGCGATCGTCAGGAATGGCCGCGTCACCGCAGACAACGAGTTGCGCAACAAGTCGATCACAAAAAAAGTCGCGTGCCCTAACCCGCGCAGCACATCGAGCGCCCCGACGCCGAGCCGAGGAAGGACGTCCGCACCCCTCATGCGCGCAACCCCAGGTCCTGCTTGAACGGCTTGGCCGCATAGTGAAATTTGACCGGGCCATCAGGTTCGCCGCGGATGAACTGGCGCACCTCAGGATCGTCGGACGCCTCCACTTCGGCCGGTGTCCCATGGCCCACTATGCGCCCGGCGGACATCACGTACACGTAGTCGCTGATCTTGAAACACTCTTTGACGTCGTGCGAAACGACCAGCGAAGTAGCGCCAGTCGCGTCGTTTAACTCGCGAATCAGGTTCGCGGCCACACCAAGCGAGATCGGATCAAGGCCGGCAAACGGCTCGTCGTACATGATCAGCTCGGGATCCAGCGCAATCGCTCTAGCAAGAGCCACGCGGCGTGCCATCCCGCCGGATAAATCCGCGGGTTTCAGCTGCGCGGCGCCACGTAGTCCGACCGCATTGAGCTTCATCAGCACCAGGTCGCGCAACATCGCTTGCGGCAGGTTGGTGTGCTCACGCAAGGGAAATGCGACGTTGTCGAAAACGGTGAGATCGGTGAACAACGCGCCGAATTGAAACAACAGGCCGACGCGGCGGCGCAGTCTAAAAAGGGCGTCACGATCACGCGGATTTACGTGCTCGCCGTCGAACATGATCGTGCCTTTAATCGGCGTCAGCATGCCGCCGATAAGCCGCAGCAACGTGGTCTTGCCGCACCCCGAGCCACCCATGATCGCGATCACTTTTCCACGCGGAAACGACATTGCAATGTCGTGCAGCACAATGCGCCGCCGGTCGTAGCCGAACGTCACGTGATCGATCTGAACGAGCGTGTCGTTGTTCATCTTGGTTATTGGCCGACCGAGCAGGCAGCCCAGCTCCGCCGGGCAGCGGCGGATTGTCGCACGGCAACAGGCGCGTTTTGCGCCTACGCGCTAGCCTAAAAGTGCGGGCAACACGAAGGCAAACACGGCTCCGATCAGGAATATCACGACCGATATTGCGAAGATGTGCGCAGAGATTCGGCGTGCGCGCGCACAGGCAGAAGCGAGTACGGGATCGGCCGGGCACGGTGCTGAACGAGCGCGCCAATGCAACAAGCCTGCAACTGCAAGCATCGAGGCCGCGACCCCGAAGACGGCGCCCTTGTTGGCAGAAAGCCACACAATCTGTGGCACCGTCGATACCAATCCCGACAGCGCAGCTCCCGCGCCCAGGGCGACCAGCAGCGCCGGCAGCGCGCAGCAAACCAGTATGCCGCTCGAGGTGAAATGCTGAGCATCGACGCGGTGCGCGCACCGCGCATCGCGTTCGAGCCCATCGCCACAAGGTAACAAACCCCGGCGAAGGTCAACGAGGAAGAACGCTGCTTCCCATCAGATATTCATCTACCGCACGCGCACATTGCCGGCCTTCACGAATTGCCCACACAACCAGAGATTGGCCGCGTCGCATGTCGCCGGCAGCGAAAACTTTGTCAACGCTCGTTTGATAACAGCCCGCGCCATCGGTGGTTGCGCGCGCGTTGCCGCGCGCGTCTTTCGCGACACCGAAGTTTTCCAGAACCGATCCGACCGGCGCGACAAAGCCCATTGCCAATAGCACTAAATCAGCTGGCACTTCAAATTCCGACCCCGCCACCTCAATCATCTTCGCTAGACCGGTAATCGCATCGGTATGCCATTCGACGCGCGCAGCCACCAGCGCCGCGACCCTGCCGTCCGCATCCCCTCTGAACGACTTGGTTGCAATGGCCCAGTCCCGCTGCACACCCTCTTCATGTGAACTCGACGTGCGCAACTTGATTGGCCAATACGGCCACGTCATCGGCTTGTTCTCGGTCTCCGGAGGCTGCGGCAACAATTCCCATTGCGTCACGCTTTTTGCACCCTGCCGATTACTCGTGCCCACGCAGTCCGACCCGGTATCCCCGCCGCCAATCACAATCACGTGTTTACCGGTCGCGACTATTTGATCCTTTATCTTGTCCCCAGCGACGACCTTGTTCTGCAGCGGCAAAAAGTCCATCGCAAAATGGACGCCATCCAAATCGCGGCCGGGCACGGGAAGATCGCGCGGTTGCTCGGCACCGCCAGCCAGGACAACGGCATCGAAGTTGGCCAGCAACTGTTGCGGCTCGACCACTTTTTTTGCGCCAGCAGCCGCGTTGCCGATCGTCACGCTCGTGCGAAATTCAACACCCTCGGCGGTCATCTGCTCGATACGTCGATCGATGTGCGATTTCTCCATCTTGAAATCGGGAATGCCATAGCGCAACAGGCCGCCGACCCGATCGCTTTTTTCAAACACGGTCACATCGTGGCCGACTCGCGCCAGCTGTTGCGCGGCCGCCAATCCTGCAACGCCGCTGCCGACCACCGCAACTTTTTTCCCCGTTCTTGATTCCGCAGGTTGAGCAACGACCCACCCTTGTTCCCACCCCTTATCGATGATCTTGTGCTCGATCGATTTGATGCCAACGGGTTCGTCGTGAATATTTAGCGTGCAGGCTGCTTCGCACGGAGCAGGGCAGACGCGGCCCGTGAACTCCGGAAAATTGTTTGTACTGTGCAGAATGTCAAGCGCAGTTTTCCAGTCCTGCCGGTAAACGAGATCGTTGAAATCCGGAATGATGTTGTTGACCGGACAGCCTTGGTTGCAGAAAGGAATTCCGCAATCCATGCAACGCGCGCCTTGCACCGCGGCGTCGCCGTCCGACAAGTGGACGATGAACTCGCGCCAATGGCGGGTGCGGGCGCGCGGTGCTTCAGCGGCCTCTTCCAGCCTTTGGTATTCGATAAATCCGGTGACTTTCCCCATTCGTCAAGCCGCGAGTTTCTGCGCGCCGGACGGCAAAGGCGCCGTCGTGATGTTCTGCAGAGCACGCCGATACTCCTCAGGAAATACCTTGACGAATCGCGTGCGCATCACCGGCCAGTTATCGAGCAGCATGCGCGCACGTAAGCTGCCGGTAGCGCGAAAGTGACTTTCGATCAGTCCGCGCAACAGAAACTCGTCGGTTTCACCAAGATGCCAGATCGCTTCGTCGACGCTCTGCTGCTGATCAGCCGTCGGCACCACTGCTTCAAGCTCGCACATCGATTGATTGCACTTGCTGGCGAAGTCGCCGAACTCGTCGAACACGTACGCAATGCCACCAGACATACCTGCAGCAAAGTTGCGCCCGGTTGCGCCGAGCACGACCACGGTGCCCTTGGTCATGTATTCGCAGCCGTGATCGCCGGTGCCTTCGACGACCGCCGTCGCACCTGAGTTGCGCACGGCGAAGCGCTCGCCCGCGACGCCGTTGAAAAACGCTTCGCCCGCAATCGCGCCGTAAAGCACCGTGTTGCCGACGATGATGTTTTCAGTGCCCACCCCGCGAAAGTCGTTCGGGCAGCGCACGATCAAACGACCCCCCGACAGCCCCTTGCCGGTGTAATCATTGGCGTCGCCGACCAGGTCGAGAGTGATCCCCGCGGCAAGGAATGCGCCAAAGCTCTGCCCCGCGGTGCCGTTGAATTGAATGTGAATCGTGTCGTCCGGCAAGCCGGCGTGACCGTGCCGGCGCACGACCTGGCTCGACAGCATCGTGCCGACCGCGCGATTGACGTTGCGGATCGGCGTAATGAAACTGACGCGTTCGCCGTGTTCGAGCGCCGGTTTGCACTGCTCGATCAGCTTGTGGTCGAGCGCCTTGCCCAGGCCATGATCCTGCGCTTCGACGCACAGGCGCGGCACTTCGGCCGGCATTTTCGGCAGATAAAAAATGCGGCTGAAGTCCAGCCCGCGCGCCTTCCAGTGCTCGATGCCGCTACGCGTGTCGAGCCGGTCGGCTTGGCCAATCAACTGATCGAACGTGCGAACACCAAGCTGCGCCATGATCTCGCGCACTTCTTCGGCGACGAAGAAGAAATAATTGACGACGTGCTCGGGTTGGCCGCTGAATTTTTTCCGCAGCAATGGATCCTGCGTAGCAACACCGACCGGGCATGTGTTCAAATGGCACTTGCGCATCATGATGCAGCCCTGCACCACCAGCGGTGCAGTGGCGAAGCCGAATTCGTCGGCACCAAGCAGCGCACCGATCACAACGTCACGCCCGGTTTTCATCTGGCCGTCGACCTGCACCGCGATGCGGCTGCGCAAACGATTCAACACTAGAGTTTGCTGCGTCTCGGCGAGCCCGATTTCCCACGGCGTGCCCGCGTGCTTGATCGACGACACCGGCGAGGCGCCGGTACCACCATCGTGGCCGGCAATCGTGACGTGATCGGCCTTCGCCTTGGCAACGCCGGCGGCGACGGTGCCGACGCCAACCTCTGATACCAGCTTGACGCTGATTGACGCCTGCGAATTGGCGTTTTTCAAGTCGTGAATCAGCTGCGCCAGATCTTCGATCGAATAAATATCGTGGTGCGGCGCCGGTGAAATCAAACCGACCCCCGGCACGGCGTAGCGCAGCGCGGCGATGTACGGGCTGACCTTGTGCCCCGGCAGCTGGCCGCCCTCGCCCGGCTTCGCGCCTTGCGCCATCTTGATCTGAATCTGATCGGCGCTGATTAAATATTCGGTCGTGACGCCGAAACGGCCCGACGCGACCTGCTTGATTTTCGAGCGCAGCGAATCGCCGGCGCGCAGCGGTGTATCGACTTCAACGCGGTCGTGCCCGAGAACACTCGACAACGTGGCGCCTTCCTCTATGACGCTCGCACCGGCGCGCAGCTCCTGCCGATAGCGCATTGGATCTTCGCCGCCTTCGCCAGTGTTGCTCTTGCCGCCGATGCGATTCATCGCAATCGCGAGTGTCGTGTGCGCTTCGGTGGAAATGGAACCGAGCGACATCGCCCCGGTGGAAAAACGCTTGACGATGCTAGTCGCGGGCTCAACCTCGGCAAGAGGAATCGCCTGCGCAGAATCCAGCTTGAACTCGAACAATCCGCGCAGCGTCATATGCCGGCGCGACTGGTCGTTGATCAGCTCTGCATACTCCTTGTAAGTCTGGTAGTTGTTCGAGCGTGTCGAATGCTGCAGCTTCGCGATCGCGTCGGGCGTCCACATGTGCTGCTCGCCGCGCACGCGCCACTGATATTCGCCGCCGGCGTCCAGCTGCCGGGCAAGCACTGGATCGTCGGAAAACGCCGCGCAATGCGTATTCACGGCCTCTGCCATCACCTCGAACAGGCCAAGGCCGCCGACGTTGCTTGCAGTGCCCCGAAAATATTTCTCGACAAATTCTTTCGACAGTCCAACGGCTTCGAAAATCTGCGCACCGCAGTAAGACATGTAGGTGCTGATGCCCATCTTGGACATCACCTTGTTGAGCCCTTTACCGATCGCTTTAATGTAGTTGGTAATCGCTTTTTCGGCGTCGGCTGGGTGCAGGTCGGCAAGCGTTTCAAGCGCGAGGTACGGATGAACGGCCTCTGCTCCGTAGCCGGCAAGCAGTGCAAAGTGATGTACTTCGCGCGCCGAGCCCGTTTCAACCACCAGGCCGGTGCATGTGCGCAAGCCGACCGCGATCAGATGCTGATGCACGGCACTGGTCGCAAGCAGCGCGGGAATCGCAACCCGCTCCGCGTCGAGCGCTCGATCGGTGATCAGCAACAAGTTGTAGCCGGCGCCGACCGCATCGACCGCCTGCGCGCACAACGACGCAAGCCGCGCTTCGACGCCTTCCTTGCCCCACGCAACCGGATAGCATATGTCGAGTTCGAACGAGCGAAACTTGTTCGACGAATAGTTATCAATCGCGCGGACTTTTTCAATATCCGCGAATCCCAAAATCGGCTGCTTCACTTCGAGCCGCATCTGGGGATTGACGTTGTTGATGTCGAGCAGATTCGGCCTGGGCCCGATGAAGCTCACGAGCGACATCACCAGCTGTTCGCGGATCGGATCGATTGGCGGGTTGGTCACCTGCGCGAACAGCTGTTTGAAGTAGCTGTACAGCGGTTTGGAGCGGTCGGACAGCACCGGCAGAGCCGTGTCGTTGCCCATTGAACCAACGGCCTCCTCGGCGGCCTGGGCCATCGGCTCCATCAGCAACCGTACATCTTCCTGGGTAAAACCGAACGCCTGCTGCCGATCGAGCAACGGTACCTCGCGCTTTGCGGGCAAGCCCGGCCGCGCGTGGGTGCCGGCAGGCAAATCGTCGAGCTTGATGCGGATGCGCTTGATCCATTCCTTATATGGCTTGCTCGACGCCAGCTGCTGCTTCAGCTCGGCATCATCGATGATGCGGCCCTGCTCGGTGTCGATCAAAAACATCTTGCCTGGCTGCAGCCGCCACTTTTTGATGATGCGACTCTCTGGAATCGGCAGCACGCCGACCTCGGAGGCCATCACGACCATGTCATCGTCGGTAACGATGTAGCGCGCCGGGCGCAAGCCGTTGCGGTCGAGCGTGGCGCCGATCCGCACGCCGTCGGTAAACGCGATTGCCGCGGGGCCATCCCACGGCTCCATCATCGCTGCATGGTATTCATAAAACGCACGGCGCGATTCGTCCATCAGCGTGTGCTGCTCCCACGCTTCCGGAATCATCATCATCATTGCGTGCGCGATCGGATAGCCGCTCATGATCAGCAGCTCGAGTGCGTTGTCAAAACATGCGGTGTCCGACTGGCCTTCGTAAATCAGCGGAAAAAGCTTCGCCAGATCGTCGCGCAACACGGGCGACGACATCACCCGCTCGCGCGCACGAATCCAATTGAAATTTCCCTTTACGGTATTGATCTCGCCGTTGTGCGCCACCAGACGATAAGGATGCGCGAGCTCCCAGGATGGAAAGGTATTGGTCGAGAAACGTTGATGCACCAGGGCGATCGCTGAAACGACGCGTGGGTCGCACAGATCGCGGTAGTACCGGCCCACCTGGTGGGCCAGCAGCAGCCCTTTGTAAACGATCGTGCGCGTCGACATCGACGGCACGAAATATTCCTTGCCATGCTTGAGTTTCAAGGCCTGAATCTTGTGACTCGCGGTTTTACGAATCACATACAACTTGCGCTCGAGTGCATCGGGCACCATCACGTCGGCGCCGCGTCCGATGAAGATCTGCCGGATAACCGGCTCACGGTCTTTCACCAGCGGCGACATCGGCATCTCGCGGTCCAGCGGCACGTCGCGCCAGCCGAGAACACTCTGGCCTTCGGACCGCACCGTGCGCTCGACCTCCTGCTCGCACGCCAGCCGCGAAGCATGCTCGCGCGGCAGGAAGATCATGCCGACCCCGTATTCACCCTGGGGCGGCAACGAGATACCGAACTGTGCGAGTTCATCGCGATAAAACACGTCGGGGATTTGAATCAGGATGCCGGCGCCATCTCCGCACAACGGGTCGGCACCAACGGCGCCGCGATGATTCAGATTCTTCAGGATCAAGAGCGCCTGCTGCACCAGCGCGTGGCTCGCGCGCCCCCTGATGTTGGCAACAAATCCAACGCCACACGAATCGTGTTCGTGCCCGTGCGCATACAAGCCATGCTGGGAAGCATGCTCAACTGCGGCGGCTAATTCGTGCGCAAGCATTTTCCGGCTCCGGTGAAGACCAGACTTTACTGCGACGCACCAACTGTTTCAACTCGACCCGACGGACGTGCCTTGGGCTGATCGACCAGCGAATCCTTTTCTCGCAGACCGGCCTTCAGCCCCTGATCGCGAACAGGCGCTCGTGTTCCTTGATCGCGTAGCGATCGGTCATCCCGGCGACGTAGTCAGCGATTGCGCGGGGGGCGTCCACGGCGGCACGCTTTTGATGATCGAGCGGTAACAGTCTGGGTTCATCCAGAAACGCAGTGAACAAATCGGCCACTATGCGGCGCGCCTTCGTGGACATTCTCATCACGCGATAGTGTCGATACAGATTATCGTGCAAAAACGATTTGAGATCGTCAGCCTCGCGGCGCATCGCCGCCGAAAAAGCGGCCAGCGGAGCAGCGGTGCGTACGGCGTCGATATCGACAGGTGCAGCTTCTGCAGTACGCCGGCGGGATTCCGCAGTTAGATCGACCACCAGAGCATTGATCATGCGCCTGATGGTTTCGTTGATCATTCGACGCTCGGCAATGGCCGGGTGCTCGGTCCGAACGGTTGCCGCATGCCGCTCGAACAGCGGCACGCGTTCGAGCTGTGCCAGCTGCAACAAGCCGGAACGCAGCCCGTCGTCGATGTCGTGATTGTTGTACGCAATCTCGTCGGCGAGGTTCGCGATCTGTGCTTCCATGCTGGGCTGCCGCTTCAAAAGAAATCTTTCGCCGACGTCTCCCAGCTTGCGCGCGTTTTTAGCCGAACAATGTTTCAGGATCCCTTCGCGTGTCTCAAAGGTGAGGTTCAATCCGTCAAACGCGGCGTAGCGCTCCTCGAGATCGTCGACCACCCGCAGTGACTGCAAATTGTGCTCGAAGCCGCCGTACGGTTTCATGCACTCGTGCAATGCATCCTGCCCTGCATGCCCGAACGGCGTGTGACCCAAGTCATGCGCCAGCGCAATCGCCTCGACCAGATCCTCATTCAGGTTCAGGCTGCACGCTACCGCGCGCCCGATCTGCGCAACTTCCAGCGAATGCGTCAGCCGTGTGCGAAAAAGATCACCCTCGTGATTGACGAAAACCTGCGTTTTGTATTCGAGCCGGCGAAACGCCGTCGAATGGACGATGCGATCGCGGTCGCGCTGAAACTGGGTGCGCGATACCGGATCCGACTCCAGATGGCGACGGCCACGCGATTGATCAGAATGGGCCGCATATGGGGCGAGCGTTGTTTCACTCATACGAAGCCGCCCGCAATCAGCGTCTTCAGAAGAACCGCCTGTGGCACCGTGCGCTGCGAGGCTTTGCCGATCCGGTCGAGGACGATGAAGCGAGTTTCACCGGCGTCCGCTTTCTTGTCGCCGCGCATGACTTCGATCGCGGTTAGGGCCGATAGTCCATTAACCCGCGTCGGTAGCCCGGCGCGCGCCACCACCGCGGTAATGGTATGAACCATGTCTTCGGTCGATAAATTGAGCGCAGCCGACAGATGCGCGGCCAGCACCAGTCCGCAGCCAACTGCTTCACCGTGCAACCAGTGGGAGTACCCGGTCATCGCTTCGATCGCGTGCCCGAAAGTATGGCCAAGGTTTAACACGGCGCGCTCGCCGGCCTCCTTCTCATCACGCGCCACAATGGCGGCTTTGATTTCGCACGAGCCTGCGATCGCCTCTGTGAGCGACGGGCCAGTGCCTGCGCGCAACGAGTCGATCGCGGCGGACATTCGCTCAAAATAATCAGCGTCTGCAATCAAGCCGTGCTTGAGAATTTCCGCCAGGCCTGCCGAAAACTCGCGCGGCGGCAGAGTCTTGAGCGTGGCGGTGTCGCTGATAACACCCGACGGCTGATGAAAAGTACCGATCAGATTTTTCCCACCCGGATGATTAACGCCGGTTTTGCCGCCGACTGACGAGTCGACTTGCGCCAGCAGAGTCGTCGGCCCCTGTACATAGCGAATGCCACGCATGTAAAGCGACGCCGCGAATCCGGCGATGTCGCCGACCACGCCACCGCCAAGCGCAACGATCAATCCGCGGCGATCAACGCGCGCGTGA
>JACCZX010000189.1 GCA_013695705.1 Burkholderiaceae bacterium
AGTTGTTTCCCGACACCGATGCGAGCTACCGTAATGCAGACAGCCGCTTATTGCTGCAGGAAGCGGCGCTGCGCGTGCGGCAGGCCGGCTGGCGCATCGAAAACATCGATGCTACCGTGATTGCCGAGCAGCCCATGATTGCACCGCACGTGGCAGCGATGTGCCAGGTCATTGCGGCTTCGTGTGAAATTTCGGTGGCCTCGATCAGTGTCAAGGGCAAACGCGGCGAAAAGCTGGGATTCACCGGTCGCGGTGAAGGAATCGCGGCGCTCGCCGTGGCGTTGCTGATCGATCAGCTAAACTAAGATTTGAACCACACCGGCATGCGGGTGCAACGTCTGTTCGCGCGGCGCCAGATTCCGTTGTCTAGACCCATGGTCGGTTCCGGGCTCAGCGGTGCTCGTATTGCTTCGCACCGAATAGCGTTTCTTTTTCCTTGTCGTCCATCGGCTTGCGTCGATCGGCCAGCACTTGCACACCGCGCCTGACGGCGGGCCGTGTATCGATTAAGTCGAACCAGCGCTTCACGTTCGGAAATTCCGCGAGGTTGATTCCCTGATTTTCGTATGACCGCGTCCACGGGAAAATAGCGATATCGGCAATCGAGTATTCGCGGGCAAAATATTTTTCTTCGCCCAGACGCCGCTCCATTACGCCGTACAGACGCTTCGCTTCGTTGGTGTAGCGGTTGATCGCGTACTCGACTTTCTCCGGCGCGTAAATACGGAAGTGATGTGCCTGGCCGAGCATCGGGCCGACCCCGCCCATCTGGAACATCAGCCACTGCAGCGCAACGTATTTGTCGCGCACGTCCCGCGGCAAGAATTTGCCGGTTTTGCCAGCCAGATACAGCAATATCGCGCCCGATTCGAAAATTGAAATCGGTTTGCCATCGGGTCCGTCGGAATCGACGATCGCTGGCATCTTGTTGTTCGGGCTGATCTTCAGGAAATCGGGCTTGAATTGATCGCCCGCACCGATATCGATTGCGTGCACCTTGTATGGCAGCGCGCACTCCTCCAGCATGATGTGAACCTTGTGGCCGTTCGGCGTGGGCCATGTGTAAAGGTCGATCATTTTGTACCTCCAATTTTTCCAAGTTCAACTTTGGCGATGGCGTTGCGATGGACTTCGTCGGGACCATCGGCCAATCGCAGCGTGCGTGAATGCGCGTATGCGTACGCCAGCGGAAAGTCGTCGCACACGCCACCACCGCCGTGGGCCTGTATCGCCCAATCGATCACTTCACATGCCACATTGGGCGCGACGACCTTGATCATTGCGATCTCGGCTTTGGCCGCCTTGTTGCCGACGGTATCCATCAGCCACGCCGTCCTCAAGGTCAGTAATCGAGCTTGGTCGATCTTGCAGCGCGCTTCCGCAATGCGCTCCTGCCATACGGTCTGGCGCGCGACCGCCGAGCCGAAAGCCACGCGGTTCGACAGTCGCTCACACATCAATTCGAGCGCGCGCTCAGCGAGCCCGATCGAGCGCATGCAATGATGAATCCGTCCTGGTCCGAGCCGGCCCTGTGCGATTTCGAAGCCACGCCCTTCGCCCAGCATCAGATTGTCCGCTGGCACGCGCACGTTTTTAAAGTCGATTTCCATGTGGCCGTGCGGCGCGTCGTCGTAGCCGAACACGCTCAACGGCCGCATCACGTCGATGCCCGGGGTAGCGGACGGCACCAGGATCATCGACTGCTGCGAATGTCTCGGCGCTTCAGGATCGGTCTTGCCCATCACGATGTAGATGCGGCAGCGCGGATCGCCCGCGCCTGAGATCCACCACTTGCGGCCGTTGATAACGTAGTTCCCGCCGTCACGCACGATCGACGTTTGAATGTTGGTCGCATCGCTCGACGCAACAGCGGGCTCCGTCATCACGAACGCCGAGCGAATTTCGCCGGCGAGCAGGGGCTTCAGCCAGGTCTGTTTGTGCGCATCGCTGCCGTAGCGTTCGATCGTTTCCATGTTGCCGGTATCGGGCGCCGAGCAATTGAATACCTCCGGCGCCCATGGCACGCGCCCCATCGATTCCGCCAGCGGCGCGTACTCGAGATTGGTCAATCCGGCGCCGTGTGAGGAACTCGGCAGGAACAGATTCCACAATCCTGCAGCGCGCGCCTTCGGTTTCAACTCATCAACGAGCGCTGTCGGAGTCCAGCGCGCACCGCGCGTCGTGTTTGCCTCGATCTCGCGATGAAAGCGTTGTTCGTTCGGATACACGTGTTGCTGCATGAACGAATCGACGCGCTCGCGCAGCTGCCGAACCTTGGGCGTGTAATCGAAGTGCATGGCGCGCAGAATAGCTCAGCAGTATTTGCGCCAAGACGCGCGCGCGTTAAAGTTCGGTTGATGAAAGCCATCCACTGCGTCCAGTGGGGTGAGCCCAGCAAGCTCGTGCTGGTCGACCTGCCGCTACCCGAGCCCGGCGCCGCGCAGGTCCGGATTCGCATTGCTGCAGCAGGCGTTAATTTTCCGGACGCGCTGATCGTGCAGAAAAAGTATCAGTTGCAGCCCAAGTTGCCGTTCATCCCGGGTACCGAGGTCGCCGGCACGGTCGACGCCGTCGGCGATGATGTTCGTCATCTGAAGAAAGGTGATCGAGTCATCGCGTTCGTCGGCATCGGCGGATTTGCCGAATACGTTTGCACGCCGGCGTCGCTGGCGGCAGCAATTCCTGACGGGGTAAGCGATGAGGTCGCTGCTGCCTTCACGCTGACATACGCGACATCGCATCACGCGCTGTTCGACCGCGGCCGGCTGATGGCGGGTGAAACGCTGCTGGTGCTCGGTGCGGGTGGCGGCGTCGGCCTGGCGGCTGTTGAGCTCGGAAAGGCCGCGGGAGCGCGCGTGATAGCCGCTGCGTCGAGCGCGGACAAGTTGGCGGCCGCAAAAGAGCACGGGGCTGATGAATTGATCGATTACGCATCAAATGATCTGCGCGACGGAGTAAAGGCGTTGACTGGTGGCAACGGCGTTGACGTGATTTACGATCCAGTGGGAGGCCCCGCCACGGAAACGGCGGTGCGTTCCCTCGCGTGGCGTGGGCGGTTGCTGATCGTCGGTTTTGCTCAGGGCGAGATTCCGCAGATCCCGGCCAATTTGTTGTTGCTGAAAGGGGGTTCAGCCGTCGGTGTGTTCTGGGGAGAGTTCGCAAAGCGCGAGCCACAAGCCAACTTTGCGATGATGACCGAATTGTTCGGTTGGCTCACGCAGGGCAAGCTCAAGCCGCGCGTGTCGCGGGTTTTTGCGCTCGCTGATACGCCGCGCGCGCTCGAAGCGCTGCTGGCGCGCAACGTCGTCGGCAAGCTCGTCGTCAGGCCGTGATGATGAAACACGGGATGCAATTCTTTGGCGGCTGCCTCTTGCTGGCTTTGCTTACCGATGCCGCAGCGGCGGAACGCAGTGTCGACAAATCCATCGTCGTACCTGCAACGCTGGATCAAACCTGGGACGCGTGGACCACGCGCGATGGAATCGTCAGTTTTTTCGCGCCCGATGCGAAGATCGAGGCAAAGGTGGGCGGTGCGTTTCAGATCTACGTCAACCCGCTCGGCGAAGCTGGAGCGAAGGGCGCCGACGATATGCGGTTCATGGCGATTCAACCGAAAAGCATGCTGTCGTTCGACTGGAACGCGCCGCCGCATTTGTCAGAAGCGCGTCAGCAGCGAACGTTCGTCGTGCTGCGTTTTGCGGCGGTCAGCGAAAAGGAAACCCGTGTCAGCCTGCACCACACGGGGTGGGGTGAGGGTGGCGAATGGGACAAGGCGTTCACGTACTTCGACCGCGCTTGGAGCAGTGTTCTTGAAAATCTTAAAAAGCGGTTCGAATCCGGCCCGATCGACTGGACTGAGTGGATGAATACCCTGCGCAAGATGCAGCCGCAGAAAAAATAAAAATGGCTCATCTGGAGTTCGCACCCGCATTGCAGCGCCACGTGACAACACCACCCCTATCGGCGCGCTCAGAGTCGCTCAAAGCACTGCTCGACGCTTGTTTCGCGCAGCAGCCCGCGCTACGCGGCTACGTTCTCGATGATCAGGGCTGTGTCCGTAAGCATGTTGCGGTGTTTGTAAATGGACACTTGCTGCACGATCGCAAAGAGCTTGACGTGCCGCTCGCGGCGGACGATCGGGTTTACATTGCGCAGGCATTGTCAGGAGGCTAAGTGAAACTCTCGGTGGCCACACGTAAAGGTCTGTTCGAGCTTTCATTGCGCGCAAATGGATGGAGTGTGGATACGGTTCACTTCGCCGGCGAACCGGTCACGGCAGCATTGCACGATCCTGTTAACGGTCGCTCGATCGCCGCGTTACGCATGGGCCATTTTGGCGTGAAGCTGCGTGTATCAGACGATCGCGGCAAGACGTGGGAAGAGGTGCAATCGCCGGCGTATCCGCCGAAGCCGGAAGGCGTCGAAGACAGTAACTCCTGGACGCTCGATCAAATCTGGATCCTCGAAGGTAATCACTCGAAGCAGCCACATCGGCTGTGGGCCGGCACCAATCCAGGCGGCTTGTTTCGTTCCGACGATGGCGGCCGCACATGGCAATTGATCGAAAGCTTGTGGAACATGCCGGAGCGCAAGCAGTGGTTCGGCGGCGGATTCGACATTCCGGGAATTCATTCGATCTGCATCCATCCCGATGATCCCGATGACATCGTCGTCGGTGTTTCGTGCGGTGGCGCGTGGCGCACACGCGACGGCGGCGCTACCTGGAAAGTGGGCCAGGGAATGCGTGCGACGTTCATGCCGCCGGAGGGACAATTTAATCCGATAGTTCAAGACCCACATCGGATCGCTCAATGCGATGCGAGTCCTGATGTGCTGTGGACGCAGCATCACTGCGGTATCTGGAAGTCGACCGATCGCGGCGCTAACTGGAGCGAGGTCACCGCGGCGCGCCCCAGCAACTTCGGCTTTGCCGTCGCGGTTCATCCGCGCAACGCCGACACGGCGTGGTTCATGCCGCTGGTGAGCGACGAAAGACGCATTCCGGTCGGTGGCCAGGTCGTGGCGTCGCGCACACGCGACGGCGGCGCATCGTTCGACGTGCTCGATCAAGGACTGCCGCAACGCGATGCGTATGACGTGGTCTACCGCCACGGGCTCGATGTCGCTGCCGATGCCGCGCATCTGGCGGCCGGCTCTACCACGGGTTCGCTATGGGTTTCGAAAGATAGCGGAGAGTCGTGGCAAACCGTCGGCGTCAATCTGCCGCCGATTTATGCGGTGCGGTTCATCTAGCCGTTTATCCATCGCTAGGCCCGCTGCGCATATTTCCAGCCGATCTCTGCGAGCGCCTTTGCTCGTTGGCCCGATTTCGCCGCGTTGTCTGACGACGCAATGCCTTCAGTCGATCGCTTATAAACCCCTTGCAGAATCGCCGCGATGCGGAACAGGTTGTAGGCGAGATAGAAGTTCCAATGTTCGATCGCACGGCCGGTGCGCTGCGTGTAAAGCTGTAGATACTCAGCTTCGCCAGGTATGCCGAGCGCCGGGTGATCAAGCCCCGCGATGCCGCGAAACGACTCCGGCGTGATGTGCCAGCTCATGCAGTGATACGAAAAATCGGCCAGCGGATGACCGAGGGTGGACAGCTCCCAGTCGAGCACCGCCGTCACGCAAGGCTCGGTCGGATGAAAAATCAAGTTGTCCATTCGATAGTCGCCGTGCACGACCGTGGTCTCTTCGCCCGCGGGAATGTGTAGCGGCAGCCACTCGATCAAGCGATTCATCGCTGCGACTGATTCCGTCTCGGAGGCGTGGTATTGCTTGCTCCAGCGTCCGATCTGACGCGCAAAGTAGTTTCCGGTTTTGCCGAAGCCCGCGAGACCCGCGCGTTCGACATCGACCGCGTGCAGCTTCGAGATGACACGATTCATCTCGTCGTAAATCGCAGCCCGCTCAGTCTTGCTCATGCCGGGCAGCGATTGCTCCCAAAAAATTCGGCCCCGCACGTGTTCCATCAGAAAAAACGCGCGGCCGATGACCGACTCGTCCTCGCTCAGCAACAACGTGCGCGGCACCGGAATGCCTTGTGAGGCAAGCGCACTCATTACGCGATACTCGCGCTCGATTGCGTGCGCGGATGGCAGCAGCTTCGCCACCGGGCCGGGCTTGCTGCGCATCACGTACTCCGCGTTTGGAGTGGTCAGCAGGTACGTTGGGTTCGACTGCCCGCCGTGAAACTGCTTCACGTCGAGCGGTCCACGAAAATCTGCCAAATGCGCCTGCAAGTAAGACTCTAGTGCGTTGCGCTCGAAGTCATGCCGTGCGGTGACTGCGCCGAGCGTCATTTGACGATGCCGGCATCGGTCATCTGCCGCACTTGTTCTTCCGAATAGCCCAGCTCGGTTAAAACCGCGCGCGTGTGCTGGCCTGCACTCGGCGCCGCACGCGAAGCCCACGTCGGCACGTTCACATGTGCCAGCGGACCCACTTCCGATACTCCGCGTTCCCGGTGCACGAGATTGCGTGCTGTGTGATGCGGATGCGCAAGCGCCTCGGCCGGCGTCAACACCGGCGTGACGCAGGCGTCGACGGCAGCGAAGACGCGCAGCCAGTGCTCGAGCGTGTGTTGAGCGATTCGTTGCGTGACTCGCTCGACAGTTACCATCGCTGCTGGTGATCCGGGCGTTTCGCCCAGCTCCCAATGACGCGATCTAAGCT
>JACCZX010000202.1 GCA_013695705.1 Burkholderiaceae bacterium
GAACCATGGATCAAGCTCACGCAAAGCAACGCGCGTCATCGGCAGCGTTAGCGAGAACGCGATCACTCCGATCAGCCCGAGCAACATTCCGAGCGTGGCGTCGCTGACCGCGCCGCGCGCAACACCGGCTTCAGTGCGCATGCATCGTTATTGCATTGCCAGCCACAGCGCAGTGGCGGCGAGCGACACACCCATCGCGATGTTGAAGACGCGCATTCGTGAACCGACGGCGAGCCAGCTTCTCAATGCTGCACCCGCCCAGCCCCAGACAACCACGCTGCCGATGCAAGCGACCGAGAACACACCGACGATGATTGCAGTGCCGCCGATCGTCGCGCCGCTCGCCATGAAGGATCCGGTCGTGGCTGCGACGAGCATCCATGCCTTTGGGTTGGCGTACTGGAATGCAGCCGATTGCCAGAACGACAGCGGCTTCACCATGGCGCGCTCCCGTATTTCACCGCTGCCCGAGCGAGGAATTGCGAGCTGTAAGGCGATGAAAAGCAGATAAGCGATGCCGGCCCACTTGATCAGCGATGCGATCAACGGATGCGCGAGCAGCAGGGCTGCGACGCCTACGGCGCCGGCGATCAACATGCTCGCGAACCCGAACGGCACGCCGAACACATGCGGCAGCAGGGCGCGAAAACCGTGATTGGCGCCGGTCACCGTCGCGATCATGTTGTTCGGTCCCGGCGTGAAGGAACCGACGAACGCCAGCGTCGTCAGCGCCAGCAGCTGTTCAAGCGGCATCCCGGATTTCGCTCCGCACTGCAAATGATTCGCTGCGCAACACCCGGACGAACAGATCCGTATCGACATTGCCTCCGGTCAGCGTCACACCCACCTTGCGACCCGCGAGCGACGCCCGCTCCTGTAGTGCACCTGCGAGTGATGCGGCGCCGGCGCCTTCGGCAACGTTGTGGGTCGCGGCGTACAGCAGCCGCATCGCGGCCGCGACTTCGTCGTCGGTGACCTCAATCACGCGCTCGACCGACCGGCGAATCACTTCGAGCGAAGCAGCGTCCGGGATTCGGCACGCCAGTCCGTCGGCCAGGAGGGTCGTCACCGGCGATTCGATCAAGCGGCCCGTACCGAGCGAAAGCGCATAGCAGCGCGCATGCGCCGATATCACGCCGATGACGCGAGTATGCGGACTGAACGCATCGCGTGCGGCTACGCAGGCGCAGATGCCCGAGCCCTGGCCGATCGGCACGTACACGGTGTCGAGGTCCGTGGCCGCTCTGAACAGTTCGGCCCAGTAAGTGGCGCCGCCTGCCACCAGGTCGATGTGGAACGATGGTACGAAGTGCAGGGCATCCTGTTGCGCCAGCGTCGTCGCATGTTCGCGTGCGGCCTGAAAATCGCGGCCGAACTCGATCAGCTCGACACCGAGCGAACGCATCGCGGCGTTCTTCTCGCGTGAGTTGCCGTGCGGTACGACCAGCGCGCAACGCATGGCGGCGCGCCGCGCCGCGAACCCCATCGACTGGCCGTGGTTGCCTTTGGTGGCGCCGATCACGCCGCGACGATCGGAATGCTGACGCCGCAAGTGATCGAAGTACGTTAGCCCGCCGCGCACCTTGAATGCGCCCGTTGGAGTGTGGTTCTCGTGCTTGAGCCACACCTCGGTGCCGAGTGCTTCTGTGAGTTGCGGCCACACGTACTGCGGAGTGGGCGGCATTGCCGCATACACCACGCGGGCCGCGGCCTCTATGGCGTTTCGATCGGGGAGGCTGGTCATGCTTGCACTGTACGCCCGCTCACCAGTACAGTTGCAGTACAGTTAGCCTGATAGTTTCGACCACTGGCCTAGGAATTTGGGCAGCACAGTTGCACGTTGGAAGGGATCGATCGTGAACGACGCTTCCCGCTCGGAGCGCGCAGCGCTTGCAACAGCGCCGCGCGCCGTGCGCGGCGGCGAGCGTTCGCTGGCCGATCAACTCGTCTCGTGGCTAGTGTTGCGGATCGATGAGCACGCGCTAGAGCCCGGCACACGGTTGCCGTCGATCCGCACGTTTGCCGACGAGAGCAAGGTCAGCCGCTCGACCGTCGTCGACACTTACGACCGGCTGATCGCCGCTGGGTATGCGGAGTCGCGGCGCGGATCTGGCTTTTTCGTGCGCGCCCGCAAAACACGTTCGGCCGCGGGCAAGGCCGCTGCGCCAAAGCGCGCCGCGGCAGATGCGCACGCGATTGATGTCGTCTGGCTGCTGCGGTCGATGCTGCGGCAATCGCCCGCGATCGATCATCCAGGGGCGGGCCTATTGCCCGCCGCATGGCTGGACAGCGATCTGGTGTCCAGTGCCGTGCGCGCAGTCGGACGACTCACCGGCGATGCATTATTGAACTACGGCGTGCCCGAAGGTTATCTGCCGCTGCGCAA
>JACCZX010000229.1 GCA_013695705.1 Burkholderiaceae bacterium
CGCAATCATCCGTCGATGACGGCCGTGGCGAAGGGCCTGACAGATCAGCAAATTTCCGCATTGGCCGCTTATTACGCGGCGCGCGGCAATGCTGCTGTGTTATCGGCGGCAGCTAAATGAAGCGCGCGTTGTTGGCTGGTGTCGCAATTCTGGTGATGCTGCCGGCGGCGGCGCAGGACGCAAAAAAGGGCGAAGCACTGGCGCTGCAGCAGTGCGCGGCATGCCACGGCAAGGATTTTCTTACGCCGATCGATCCAACCTATCCGAAGCTTGCGGGGCAGTATCAGGACTATCTTGAAAAGGTATTGCGCGACTATAAAACTGGGGCGCGTAACAACGCGATCATGAACGGAATAGCGAAGCCACTCACGCGCGACGATATTCGCAACGTGTCGGCGTACCTGGCGGCGCTACCGGGGCCGCTGAGCAATCAGAAACGTTAGTGTTTCATGGCGCGTCGGTTCAGGCACTCCAGATAGCGCGCGCTCATCTCGTCGGCTGGCACCGCTTCTCCCGCGCGCTGTGCGCTCCACACTGCTTCGCCCAGGCATTCCATCACATCGTGCATCGCCGCATGCTCGTCGCCATGCAGCGCAGTCAGTTTGCGGAACGCGATACGAATGCCGGTAGGCTGATCGATCGATAGCTGCTCGGCAATCGCCACGTGCATCGACAAGTGTAGGAACGGATTGGTGCGGCCTTCATCAACCTTGTATTCGTGATCAAGCGCAGCTTCGAGGTTGTCGAAGTCGCCGTGATACTCGGGATGCTGCTGCATCCAGTCGACAGCAACGGCTTCCAGCGGTGAAAGAAGCGACCCATCCTGACGCTTGCGCCATGCATCGCAGAAAAATCGGCGCACGTCGCTTTTCGACGGATTGAACATCGCGCGCTAGGCTACAGCCGGCGCCGGCGTTTTGTGGCGGAACTCGCACCACTGCACGATCGGACAACGCCAGCATTCGGGCACCCGCGCCTTGCAGACATAGCGCCCGTGCAGTATCAGCCAGTGATGCGCGTTCTTTTTGAACTCGTCGGGTGTGAACTTCAGCAAGCGGCGTTCGACCTCCTCGACGTCTTTGCCCGGCGCGAGGTTGGTTCGGTTGGCGACTCTGAAAATATGCGTGTCCACCGCGATCGTCGGCTCGCCGAAGGCGGTGTTGAGCACCACGTTCGCGGTCTTGCGGCCGACGCCAGGTAACGCTTCGAGCGATTCGCGAACGTGCGGGACTTTGCCGCCGTGCTGTTCGATCAATATCTGCGACAGCCGCATCACGTTGGCCGCTTTCGTTCTATACAGCCCGATGGTGCGGATGTGGTCGGTCAGGCGTTCCGCACCAAGCGTCAGTATCGCTGCGGGAGTACGCGCAACTTTAAATAGCTCTTTGGTTGCGATGTTGACGCTGCGATCGGTTGCCTGCGCAGACAACACGACGGCTACCAGTAGCTCGAACGGAGTCGAGTAGGCGAGCTCCGTGGTCGGATCTGGATTGAGCGCCTGCAGCGTTTTATAAATAGCCCTGCGTTTTGCGGGGTTCATGGTCCGGCTGCGGTGCGCCGTAAGCGCGCGCGTTCTACCGCGGCGGTTACGGCCGACGGCATCCGCTCAAGGCTGGCGCTTTGTTGGACCGCATCAGCCGCACATTGACGCGCGCGCTGCGCCTGGTAACGAATACGCGCGGCCTGCGCGTCGTCTGCGCTCCATGCGCGAGCCGGCTGCACGGGCACCATCGCGATGCAATCCATCGGGCACGGCGCTACACACAGGTCGCAGCCGGTGCAGTGCGAAGCGATGACCGTATGCATGCGCTTGGCTGCGCCGACGATTGCATCGACCGGACACGCCGGAATGCACAAAGTGCAGCCGATGCAGCGCGCTTCGTCGATCACCGCAAACCGACGCGGCTGCTCGACACCATTGGCGGCGTTAAGCGGCAGCGGTAAACGCGCCAGCAGTTGCGCCAGTTTTTCGATGCCTGCCGCTCCGCCAGGAGGACATTGATTGATCTCGGCCTCGCCCACAGCAATCGCTTCCGCGTACGGCCGGCAACCCGCGTAACCGCACTTCGTGCACTGCGTCTGCGGCAGCAGGGAATCGATCTGATCTGCGTGCATGCACCAGAATCAGGAGTTAGCTCTAATAAAACTGGCGATCTCCGGCGCGATGTTTTTACGCCACCGGCGGCCGCTGAAGATGCCGTAGTGGCCAGTACGCTCGGCCGTCATGTGCCGCTTCTTTGCCTTCGGAATGTTCTTGCACAATTGATGCGCGGCTTGCGTCTGCCCACTGCCCGAAATGTCGTCGAGTTCACCCTCGATCGTGAACAGCGCCACCGAGCGGATATCTTCAGGCTTGACCAGTTGTCCTCGCACGCGCCACTTGCCATCTGGAAGCTGATGCTCCTTGAACACGATCTTGATTGTGTCGAGGTAGTACTCGGCCGGTAGATCGATGACCGCGTTGTACTCGTCATAGAACTCGCGATGGTCATCGACATCCTGCTGATCGCCTTTGACCAGATCGAGGTAATAGTCCCAGTGTGATTTCAGATGCCTGTCCGGATTCATCGCCACAAATCCAGCGTGCTGAAGAAATCCCGGATACACGCTGCGCAGGTAACCGGGATGCCCGGCCGGCACCTTGAAGATGACGTGATTTTTAAACCAGTGAAGACTTTTTCGCATTGCCAGCGCGTTGACTTGCGTCGGATTGCGACGTGGATCGATGGGCCCGCCCATCATCGTCATTGTTTTCGGCAGCTTCGGATCCTTCTCGCTCGCCATCAATGAGATCGCCGCAAGCACCGGCACCGTCGGCTGACATACCGAGATAACGTGGACATCGGGGCCGAGCTGCCGCACGAACTCGATCACGTAATCGACATAGTCGTCGAGATGAAAGGGCCCGGCTGCTATCGGCACCATGCGTGCGTTGATCCAGTCGGTGATGTACACGTCATGGTTGGGGAGCAGTGTGCGCACGGTGTCGCGCAGCAAGGTCGCGTGATGGCCCGACAGCGGCGCGACGATCAGCACGGTGGGATCTGCGTTTTTTTTGCGCGACATATCGCCGGCACCGTCGTTGAATCCGCGTTCGAAGTGCAGCAGCCTGCAAAACGGCTTCGCCATGACGGTTGTTTCAACCACCGGTATCGCAACACCATCAATTTCGGTCGAGTGCAGTCCGAACGCAGGCTTTTCGTATTGCTTGCCGAGGCGATGCATCAGGTCATAGCCGGCCGCAAGACGGCGCGACATCGGGGTGTAAGCAAACGGACTGTAAGGATTCGAAAACATTTGAGACGTTGCCTGCGCCCACACCGATAGCGGGTTCCACAGTCGACGCTGCAATTCGTGCAAGTGATAGAGCACCGAAGTCCCTTTAGGGTAAAGAGCGGATCAGCGCTCGAGTAAATGACGCTTTTCGCGGACGTCTTTCCAGTCGTCGGCATCCGGGGGATGCGGTTTCATGCGCGTGATCGAAGGCCAGTCCTTCGAGAGCTCGACGTTCAACGGAATCCAGTCGCGTTGGTCTTCCGGCACGTCTTCTTCAGCGTAAATGGCGTTCACCGGGCACTCCGGAATGCACACCGCGCAGTCGATGCACTCGTCCGGATCGATCGATAGCATGTTCGGACCCTCGCGAAAGCAGTCGACCGGACACACATCGACGCAATCGGTGTATTTGCATTTGATGCATGATTCGACGACGACGTGCGTCATCCGTGGGCTCCACTGCAGCGTTGCTTGCAACGCACAACCGCTATTCTAGCGTCGCTATTTTTGCTTTCACGATAAGAGAATGTCCCCATGACGACTCGCCGCCACTTATTGATCGCATTTGCGGCTGTAGGCGCTGCTGCGGGACTGCCGTTTACCGCGCAGCCGCAAAGGAACTCTGCGATACGCATCGGCGAGATCAACAGTTACTCAACGATTCCGCAATTCACGCTGCCTTACAGGATGGGTTGGCAGCTGGCGGTCGAAGAGGTCAACGCTGCGGGTGGATTGCTTGGCCGCCTGGTGGAAGTAGTCTCGCGCGACGACGCCGGCAAGCCGGAGGACGCGATTCGACTGGCGACGGAGCTCGTTTCCAGTGAAAAGGTGGCGCTGCTGACGGGCACGTTTCTGTCGAATGTCGGGCTCGCGGTGGCGGACTTTGCGTTGCGCAATCGGGTTGTTTTTGTTGCCGCAGAACCGCTTACCGATGCGCTGGTGTGGGAGAAAGGCAATCGCTACACGTTTCGTCTGCGGCCGAGCACCTACATGCAGTCGGCGATGCTGGTGGAAGAAGCAGCGAAGTTGCCGGCGAAGCGGTGGGCGGTCATTGCGCCAAATTATGAATATGGCCAGTCGGCAGTCGCCAATTTCAAACAGCTGCTGAAGGCCAAGCGGCCCGACGTTGAGTTCGTGGCGGAACAATGGCCGGCACTCGGCAAACTCGAAGCGTCGAGCACTGTGCAGGCAATCATTGCGGCGCGTCCCGATGCGATATTCAACGTAACCTTCGGCGCCGATCTGCCGCGCCTGGTGCGCGAAGGCAACTTGCGCGGGTTGTTTCCGCGTGTTCCGGTGGTCAGTTTGCTGTCGGGCGAACCCGAGTACCTCGATGTGCTGAAAGATGAAACGCCGAAGGGGTGGATCGTGACCGGCTATCCGTGGAGTCAGATATCAACTCCCGAACATGCAAAATTTTTCAATACGTATTACAAGCGCTACAACGATTACCCGCGGCTTGGCTCGGTCGTCGGTTACTCGACGTTCACTGCGATTTTCGAAGCGATTCGCAAAGCGAAGTCGCTCGATGCCGAGAAGTTGATCGGCGCGCTGCGCGGTTTGCAATGGTCAACCCCGTTTGGTCCTGCACAATTTCGCGCGGTCGATCATCAGTCAACGATGGGCGCCTATGTAGGCAAGCTCGATGTGCGCGATGGCAAAGGTGTGATGGTCGACTGGCGTTACGCGGACGGCGCGCAGTATTTGCCGTCCCCGGCTGAGGCGACCAAGCAGCGGCCGCACGAAGCGCAGAAATAATCGGCGCGGACGACGGCGCCGCCTGTTACGTGGATCTAATCGTCGGGCAGTTGTTCGCCGGACTTTCGTACGGCTCAACGCTGTTTCTCGTCAGCGCCGGCTTGACTCTGATCTTCGGTGTCACGCGCGTAGTCAACTTTGCGCACGGGTCGCTGTACATGATCGGTGCGTACCTCGCTTACACGATCACCACTCACTGGTCAGCCACTCCGATAAATTTTTTCGGCGGCTTGCTGCTGGCGGCACTTTTGGTTGCGATCGTTGGCGCCTTGATCGAGGTCGTCGTGCTTCGCCGCATCTATGCGTCGCCAGAGATTTTTCAGTTACTCGCGACCTTCGGCGTTCTTTTAATTGTTCAGGATGTGACATTGGCGCTCTGGGGGCCGAACGAATTGTTCGCGCCGCGCGCGCCCGGGCTAAGAGGAAGCGTCGACATTGCAGGGGCGCTGGTGCCGCAGTACTCGCTTTTCGTGCTGCTGGTCGGACCGCTGGTGTACGCGTTGCTTTGGTGGGTCATCAATCGCACCCGCTGGGGCGTCTGGGTACGCGCCGCTTCGCAGGATCGCGAGACCGCTGGTGCGCTCGGTTTAAACGAGCCGTGGCTGTTCACGTCAGTGTTCGCGCTTGGCGCGTTTCTCGCGGGCCTCGCCGGCGCTTTGCAAATACCGCGCGAGACCGTCAATCTTCAAATGGACCTTGCGATATTGATCGAAGCGTTTGTCGTGGTTGTCGTCGGCGGGCTCGGCTCGGTAACGGGCGCGCTGTGGGCGGCGCTGCTGATCGGAATGCTGCACGCCTTCGGCAACTGGTGGCTGCCGCAATCGACGCTTGTTCTGATCTTTCTCGTAATGGCGGTCGTGCTGATCGTGCGGCCGTACGGACTGCTGGGGCGTCCGATCACGCCGCCAGTGTCGCGGCTGCAGGCGCATGCGCCGTTCGTTGCGCCCGCGCCGATTTGGCGCGCAGTGGGCGCTGTGGCGTTGAGCGCCGCGATCGCTCTGCCGTGGCTCATCGGCGACTATGCGATCGTTATCGCGACCGAAATCTGCATTGCTGCGCTGCTGGCGGCAAGTTTGCACTTCGGCATGGGACTCGGTGGGATCGTGTCGTTTGGGCACGCCGCGTTTTTCGGGCTGGGCGCTTACACCGTCGCGCTCGCCATCAAATACATCGATGCACCGTTCGCAATGGCATTGTTGATGGCGCCGATCATGGCCGGCGCCGCTGCGCTTCTGGTAGGCCGCGTCGTGCTTAGATCACACGGTGTTTACGCAGCGATGCTGACGCTCGCGTTCGCACAGATTCTGTGGTCGACCGCGATCCAGTGGGTCGATTTCACAGGAGGCGACAACGGCGTCCTGGGCCTTTGGTCGGTGCTGCCGAAGGTGTTGTCATCGGCTGCTGCGTATTACATCGCGGTCCTGACAATCGTCGTGGCATCGCTCGCAATGTTGCGAAAGATGGCACTCGCACCGTTCGGATTTTCTTTGCGTGCGGCGCGCGATAGCGAGCTGCGCGCTGAGGCGATTGGCATCGACACCCACCGAATACGCTGGCTGGCGTTCAGCGTGGGTGGAGCATTCGCCGGACTCGCCGGCGCCTTGAGCGCGTTTCACAAGGGATCGGTGTTTCCAACGACGCTGTCGATTCCGGTATCGGTCGATGCATTGCTGATGGTACTGATTGGCGGCGTGCAGACGCTGGTTGGGCCCGTAATCGGCGCGGTCGCGTATCACGTGTTGTCGACCGAGTTGACACGACTGACCGATCACTGGCGCTTGTTCCTAGGCCTTGCCATCGTGCTGCTGGTGGTCGCTTTTCCGGAAGGGATCGTTGGATTTGCGCGGCGACGGTTCGCAAAAGTGCGATGAGTTCGCCGCGCCCGCAGTTGCTGGCAATCGAGCAGCTTCAGCACAGCTTCGGCGGCGTTCGCGCAGTGGACAACGTTTCGTTCGCGCTGCACGTCGGCGAGGTGGCTGCGTTGATCGGACCGAACGGCGCAGGCAAATCCACGTTGTTCAACCTGATAGATGGCCAACTGGTGCCGCAGGCCGGACGTGTGTTGTTCGACGGCCATTCACTGGCGCTGTGCTCAACGGCGGAACGCGCCAGACGCGGAATCGGCCGCACCTTTCAGGTGGCGCAAACGTTCGCCACGATGACAGCATTGCAAAACGTTCAGCTGGCCTTGGTCGCAGCAGAGGGCGGCGCTGGCTGGGTACGGGATCGTTTATGGAAACTGCACATTGAGGCAGGGCACTCTTTGCTGGGTCAAGTAGGACTGCAGAAACTTGCGCAATCGTCGGCCGCTACTTTGGCCTACGGCGACGTCAAGCGTCTCGAACTCGCGCTCGCGCTGGCGGCGCGGCCGCGCCTGTTGTTGATGGACGAGCCCACCGCCGGCATGACGCCGGACGAGCGCTTTGCATTGATGCACCTGATTGTCGAGGTCGCGCGTCAGAACACGATGACGGTTCTTTTCACCGAGCACAGCATGGATGTTGTGTTCGGATTCGCACGCCGCATTCTTGTTCTGTCGCGCGGCCGGCTGATCGCTGATGACGCGCCTGATGCGGTGCGCGCTGACGCCCAAGTTCAGCGCCTTTATCTGGGGGAAGCGACGTGATCGCTGCCCTCGAGCTGCGCCAGGTGAGTGCGTGGTACGGCAACGCGCAGATCCTTTACGACGCGAGCTTTGCCATCGACTCCGGCGAGGTCGTGGCGTTAATCGGTCGCAATGGCGCCGGCAAAACTTCGCTGTTACGCACCGCAATGGGCCTGATGCAGCGCACGGCGGGCGCAGTGCTGCTGAACGGCGCCGATGTCAGCGGGCTGCCGCCGTTTCGGCGGGCGCAGCGCGGCCTCGGCTATGTGGCGGAGGACCGCCGCATTTTTTCCGGACTGACGGTAGCCGAGAACCTGAGGATCGCAGCCCGGCAGTCCGAGCGTGGCTTTACCGAGCGTGTGTTGCTCGAGTTGTTTCCAAATCTGGCGGGGATGTTGCAGCGACCTGGGAGTGCAATGAGCGGCGGCGAGCAGCAGATGCTCGCGGTTGCGCGCACGCTGGCCGCCAATCCGACGGTGGTATTGCTCGACGAGCCGTCTGAAGGTATCGCGCCGATGGTTGTCGCCAAAATGCGTGAGGCGGTGCTGGCAATGAAGTTGCGCGGCGTAGCGACGTTGATGTCAGAGCAGAACCTGACGTTCGTCGCGGCGGTCGCCGATCGCGCGATCCTGATCGAGCAGGGGAAAGTGGTGGGCTACGCCACGCGGGATGAGCTTGCAGCTCCGAGCGATGCAGTGCGGCGCGTGCTGGCGCTCGGTGCCACGCGACAGCGCGAAGCTGCACCTACAATCAGCTGATGATCATCGCCTCGCTGCTCGACACCGATTTGTACAAGTTCACGATGATGCAGGTGGTGCTGCATCATTTTCCTGGCGCTAACGTCGAATATCGCTTCAAGTGTCGCAACGCCGGCATCAATCTGGTGCCGCACATCGACATGATTGTTAAGGAAGTACGCGCGCTGTGCGAGTTGCGATTTACCGAATCCGAGCTTGCATATCTGCGCGGGCTGCGCTTCATCAAAAGCGACTTTGTCGATTTTCTTGGGCTGTTTCAGCTCAATACAAAATACATTGCGGTGACGCCTTCGCCGCTTGGCAACGGTGAGATTGACATCGTGATTCGCGGCCCATGGCTGCACACGATTCTGTTTGAAGTTCCGGTGCTGTCGATCGTCAACGAGGTGTACTTCCGCGCTTTGCAGAAAGCGGAAGATTTCGACGAAGGAAGGCGCCGGGTACGCGCCAAGATCGCGCTGCTTAACGGTGACTCCGGTCTCGCCGGCGTGCGGATTGCCGATTACGGCACCCGTCGCCGGTTCTCACGACACTGGCACGAAGAAGTGTTGCTGCAACTCAAAGAAACGCTGGGCGACAAGCTTGCCGGCACTAGTAACGTGATGTACGCCGCGATGCACGGGATGACGCCGCTCGGGACAATGGCGCACGAGTACTTGCAGGCGTGCCAGGCACTGGGCCCGCGCCTGCGCGATTCGCAAACGTTCGGTTTCGAAATGTGGGCGCGCGAATACCGGGGCGACCTCGGGATTGCGTTGTCCGACGTCTATGGAATGGATGCGTTTCTGCGCGACTTCGATATGTATTTTTGCAAACTTTTCGACGGCGCGCGTCATGATTCAGGAGATCCCTTCGCGTGGGGCGAACGCCTGATAGCGCACTACCAGCGCAATCGTGTGGACCCGCAAACCAAGACGCTGGTGTTTTCAGACTCGCTGACGATTCCGAAAGTGATCGAGCTTTATCAACGCTTTCGAGACCGCGCGCGCAGTGCTTTCGGGGTCGGCACCAACTTGACCAACGACGTCGGCCACACGCCGTTGCAGATTGTGATCAAAATGGTTCGCTGCAATGGGCAGCCGGTGGCAAAGGTATCGGACTCGCCCGACAAGAACCTGTGCGACGATCAGGCGTATCTCGCATACCTCCGGCAGGTGTTCGACATCGCACCCGCGCCCGCTACTGCTTCGCATTGACCGGACTCGTTTTGCTTTGACTTCGCAGAACCGCTCTTTGTTGCAATTGTCCCGCCGCGCCGATGCGCTCGGCACGGAAAACGCCTTCGTCGTTCTGGGCGAGGTCAATCGGTTGCTGCGCGAAGGGAACGACATCGTTTCATTTTGCATCGGCCAGCCGGATTTCTCGACACCGCTGCACGTTCAGGACGCTGCCGTCGAGGCGGTGCGGGGCGGCAAGCATGGTTACACACCGTCGGCCGGCATTGACGAACTGCGCGCGGCAGCAGCGCAATCGATGGGCGCGCTGCGCGGACTCGATATCACACCCGACGAAGTGGTGGTCGGCGCCGGCGCCAAGCCGTTTATCGGCTACGCGGTTGCTTCCCTTACTGACTATGGCGTCGGCGACGAAGTCATATTTCCGGTGCCCGGATTTCCGATCTACGAATCGCAGATCGTTGCCAACGGCGCAGTGCCGGTTTCACTGCCACTGTCGGAGTCGCGCAATTTTGCATTCGACCCGGCGCAGCTCGCGGCGCGCATCGGTCCGAAAACCCGCTTGCTGATTCTGAATACTCCGCACAATCCCACCGGCGGTTTGTTGTCGCGCTCTGATTTGGAAGCGGTGGCCGAAGTGTTGCGCGCGCATCCGCACGTGTGGATTTATGCCGACGAGATTTATAGCAAGCTTGTGTACGACGGCGAGTTCAGCTCGATCGCGTCGTTGCCGGATATGCGTGAGCGCACCATTATTTCCGATGGCGCGTCTAAAACATACGCGATGACCGGTTGGCGCATCGGTTTTGTCGCTAACAAGATGCTTGCACCGGTGTTCACGCGCTGGATCACTAATACCGAGTCGTGCGCATCGCAGATCAGCCAATGGGCCGCGGTTGCCGCGCTGAACGGCCCGCAGGACGACGCAGACCGAATGAAAAGGCGCTTTCACCAACGGCGTGATTTGATCGTGCGGCTGCTCAACGAGCTGCCGGGTTTTCAATGCGCGGCGCCCGGTGGTGCGTTTTATGCCTGGCCCAACGTGACCAAGGCATGCGCCATCGTCGGCGCCAGGGATTCAGAGCAATTGCGCACGCGGCTTTTGCATGAGGCCGGCGTTGCCGTGCTCGCCGACGCTCATTTTGGGCCACGCGTCGAAGCCGACGGCCAGCACATTCGGTTCTCATATGCAGCCAGTGAGGCGGCGATCGAAGACGGCATACGTCGCATCGACAAATTCATGCGCACGGCGCGCCCATGACGGGATTTATGATCTTCGTATGACGCTCGACACCGCTAAAGCGCGGGCTTCGATCATGGCTCGGATTCGTGGGAACCACGGGCGTAGTCGCGCGCCTGCCGCGCAAGAGCAGGCTGAAATCGACGCTTACGTCTCACAGCATCCCTGGGGGCCGCGCCCGGTTTTGCCGGCAGATTTGAAGCAACATTTCCGCGCGATGGCGGAACGCATGGCGAGCACTGTCGATGAAGTTGCATCGATCGACGACGTTCCGGCTTCCGTTGCGCGCTATCTCGTCGCTCAAACGCTGCAGCCGCGCGCTGTGGTGTGGCCCGCGCTGGCTCACCTCGACTGGAGCGGCGCCGGCATCGCGTCGGAAGCGCGCGCGCCCAAGCGCGACGAATCGATCGACGCCGATCTGGTGGGCATTACGGGCTGCTACTGCGCTCTGGCGGAAACGGGAACTCTGGTGCTGCTCTCCGGCCCGCAAACAATCTCGTCGACGCACTTATTGCCTGAAACCCATATTGCGATTGTCCAGGCATCGCGCATCGTCGCCGGAATGGAAGATGCTTTTGCCTTACTGCGCGCCGAGCGCGGCGGTGCTGAAACGTTAATGCCGCGCGCCATCAACATGGTCTCAGGGCCATCGCGCACCGGTGACATCGAGCAAACGATCGTGCTGGGGGCGCACGGACCGTATCGGGTACACATAGTTCTGGTTGGTTTGGACGCGTGAAGAGCTGTTGTCGGTTCATGCTGGTCGCGTCGCTGCTGATAGCGCCGTCCATTGTTTTCGCGGCCAGCATTGCGTTGGCCGGACCAAGTGTCGCCGGCATTCCGGTCGAGTTCATTCTGTTCGCCGCCGTTCTGCTCGTTGCTGAACACGAAGGCACTGGAGCGCCGGCATTCACCTATAGCAAGGAGGCTTCATGTCCGACATCAAGCTGAGGAGACCGCATTCATTGCCCCTGGCGAAGGCAAAGCAACTGGCGCAAAAGGCAGCCGACGCACTCGCATCCGAGTACAACCTCGTCAGCGAATGGCACGGCGACACGCTTCGTTTTAATCGGTCGGGGGTCGCTGGACAGATGCATGTCACCGATTCGGAAATTCAGCTCGAGGTAAAGCTGGGATTGCTGGTGCGGGCGTTTAAAGGCAAGCTCGTCGAGCACATCGAGCGCAACTTCGACATGCTGCTGCCAGCGCCAACGGTCAAACCGCCGGCTAAAAATTCTGCAAGGAAGACCCGCAGCGGGATGTGAACTGTCAGCGCGCTATGAGCGAACTGCGGACGGCTTGGGTGCGACCCAGCTTGTCTCGCCGCGATCCGTGCCGCCACTGTCCATAAATCGCCGCAAAAACAGCAGGTCGTCGTAACCCCAGAAGAGCTCGTCGCCGACAATCATCGTCGGCACTCCGAACACTCCCGCGGCAATCGCTCGATCGGTCTGCGAACGCAGCCGCCCCTTGCTCTCGGGCTGCTGTGCTTGCGCGATCAGCGCACGGCCATCAAGTCCTGCTTCGTTGGCGATCTTCTCAACCACTGCGGGGTCGGAGATATGCAGGCTACGCACCCATACGCCGTCGAACAAAGCACTGATCAGTGTATGGCGTTTAGCCGCTGCCAGAGAAAGCGACGAAGCGCGCAGCGCCAGCAGAGGATTAAATGGATGAAACGCCGGCGGATTCAGATCGATGCCGGCAATGGCAGCCTTGCGCGCGATGTTCGTCCACATCCAACGCATCTTGGGCGGCACTTCGGCCGGACCGAGCTGCCGATGCGCTTCGAGCAAGCCCGCGAACAGCACCGGCACCGGCTCGATCACGTATGCACATTGCTGCGCGAGCGCTGCCAGCTTCGTCCACGCCAAATACGCGTTGGGTGAAACGTAGTCGAAATAAAAGCGGATAACGCGTTCGGGCATGGCCCGCGCCGAGCCTAATCCTTCAGATCTTCAACCAGCGATACGTATTGCTTCATCGCGTCGTCAGCGGACGTTCCCTTGACTTCATTCCATGCATCCCACTTGGCGCGACCAACCATGTCGGTAAAGCCTGGCCGCGTTCCGGAAGCATCGCCGCCGGTCGCCTGCTTGTACAACGCATACATTTTTAACATCGTTTGATTGTCGGGTCGCTCGGGCAAAGTTTTCGATTCGGCGACTGCGGTTTCAAACTGAGCGGTTAAATCGCCCATAAGGTCTCCTCCCAGGATTGATGATCTCGCCTCTGTATCACTAACTCAGCGCCCGACTATTATGCAGCGGGGATTCAATGCGAGGGACGATGAGCGCGCGCGAACGAATGTCTGCCGTCGACACCGCTTGGTTGCGGATGGATTCGGCCGAAAATCTGATGATGATCGTCGGCGTCTACGAGTTCGACGGCAGGGTCGATTACGAACGGCTGCGCGATGTGTTGACCGCTCGCCTGGTTTCTCACCGGCGCTTCCGAAGCAGGGCAGTGCGCGACGCAGCCGGGTGCTATTGGCAAGAGAACGACGATTTCGACCTGGACGAGCATCTGATTCGCCGGCGGTTGGCGGGGCGCGGCACGATCGCCGATCTGAAACGGCTGGTCGGCGAGCTTGCCTCTCAGCCGCTCGACGCGAGCAAACCGCTGTGGCAGATGCAACTGGTCGACAACTACGACGGCGGTCAGGCGTTGGTGGTTCGTATTCACCACTGCATTGCAGACGGCATTGCGCTGATCGGCGTTCTTCTGGCATTGACAACCGATGAGAGCGATGGTGTTTCCAAGTCCGCAGCGCGCGGGCGCCAAAGTAATGGCCACTGGAGCAAGCGGCTGCAGCCGCTGACTTCCACCGCGGTCAAGGCGATCGATACCACCGGCGATGTCGCGCGCAAGATGTTGCAGGGATACGGCGCGATGCTCGACACTCGTGGAGCGCTTACAGATACGGCGCTTCGATACACGAGCATTGCGACTCGCGCCGCGAAAGACGCCGCGGCGATCGTTCTGATGCCGAGTGATAACGCGACCAGCCTCAAAGGTAAACCGTCGGGCAAAAAAGTGGTCGCATGGAACGAGCCGCTGTCGATCGCCGACGTCAAGGCGGTGGGCAAGGCACTGGGCTGCTCGGTCAACGACGTCCTGCTCGCGTGCGTGTCCGGAGCGATCCGGTCGTATCTGAAGGCTCGCGGTGAGCGTGTCGACGGCTGCGAATTACGTGCGATGGTGCCGGTCAATCTGCGAGACCCGCGTCAGTGGCAGGAGCTCGGCAACAAATTTGGCTTGGTGCCGCTGTTGCTGCCAATCGGCGTGGAAAATCCGATCGCGCGCGTATTCGAGGTCCGGCGCCGCATGGACCAGCTCAAGACCGGGTACACCGCGGTGCTGTCGATGGGTTTGTTGAGTGCGGTGGGGTTTGCGCCACGTGTGGTGCAGAAACAGGCGCTCGATTTTCTGGCGCGCAAGGCAAGTGCGGTGATGACGAACGTGCCCGGGCCGCAGCAGGCACTTTTTCTCGCGGGTTCAGAAGTCACGCGTTTGATGTTCTGGGTGCCGCAGTCAGGCGATATCGGCATCGGAGTGTCGATCCTGTCGTACAACGGCGGCGTGCAGTTCGGGTTGATAACCGATCAGCAGCTGTGTGCCGACCCGCAGCAGATCATCGACGGGTTCGAACCCGAGTTTGAAAAGCTCGCGCTCGCACTGTGTATGTTGCCCTGGGAGCAGGCGGTCAATGCGGATATGGCGCACGACTGGTTGTTTGCCAATCCCCCGATGGAGCGTCGTAAGTCTCGTAATCGATCGAAAAGCAGCGCGCGAATGCGCTAGAGCGATGGACGCAACCGGCGCTATAAAGTCAAAATTGTGAGATTCGAGTGCGGTCCCGCCGCGCTTCCACTACGGAGGACCAACGCAATGCGCAACTCCATAAAGTTAGTACTGGCGGCGGTTATCGCGACGGCCCTGCCGTTATCTGCGGCGCGCGCCGCGCCGACACCTTCAATGACCCGGGTGATGGTGGTTGCCGATACGTCGGACGAGAACTCCGATCTGTTGACGGTTGCTGTCGCTGGCACTCCTCTGCAGCGCACGCTCGGCGGGCGGGTCGTCGTACTGCCGATGCGCGATATGCACGATGCGATGCGCGCCACGCGTACCGGCGAGTACGACGTCATTGTCGGTCCGGCGCACGTGGCCGCCTCGGCGCTGGTGTATGGCTACGAGCTGATTGGCTCGACCGCCGGGCAGGCCAAGTTTGTTTTGGTCGGGTCTCCTGCGTTGAAATCACTGGCGGATCTAAAGGGCCGGCGCGCATACTTTCCTGCGCAGGACTCGCTGCGCAGCTACG
>JACCZX010000253.1 GCA_013695705.1 Burkholderiaceae bacterium
CGGGAAACAGCAGAAATACCAGGAACAACATGAACGCCACGTGCACGTAGCGCAGCGTGGTGGTGGTGACGATGCCGTACGCGGCGTACAGGTGATACAGGCTCATCGCGACCGCGGTGGCGAAAAGGAAGGTGCCCCACGCTCCCGCGAACTTGTGGTGCGCGCCTTCCTCGAGCGCGATGAATTGTTCGGCCTTGAGCCGCTGCTCTTCGGTGACGACCGGCGCAGGGATCGCCTGCGCCGATTGCATCGTTGGTTCAGCCATCAATGGCTAGCAGGCTGCCGCGGCCGCCGCAACTCGCGCTTATTTGATCTTGATGCCCTTCTCGTTGAAGTACTTGATCGCGCCGGGATGAAACGGAATCGGCGACGCGTCGTTCGTTTGAAACTTCAGATCGAAGTTGGTCGCTTCCTTATGTACCAGGATCAGCTCGTCGCGTTTTTCGAAAATCGTCTTCACGATGTTGTACGCGACCTGGTCCGACATATCGGCGCGCGCGATGATCAGGTTTTGCACCGTCGCCACCTGATTCGGTTGGTCCTGTCCCGGATACGCTTTTGCTGGAATAGTGTCGCGGATGTAAAGCGGGCCGTATTTCTGGTTCATACCGTCAACAACTTCGGCGTGATCGACGAGCTTGAGTTTGGTGCCCGGTGTGGCGCCGAGGTCGGTGACGGCTGCCGTGGGTATCCCGCCGACCCAGAAGTAAGCATCGAGCTTCCTGTCCTTGATCGCGTCGGTCGATTTGCCGGGGTCAAGGCGCTCGCGCCGGATATCTTTCTCTATATCGAGCCCGGCCGCTTCCAGGACACGGGCCGCCATCAACTCGGTGGCGCTGTTCGGCGCGCCCGTCGAAACGCGCTTACCCTTTAAATCGGCTATCTTGTTGATCCCGGTGCCGTCCACCGTGACGATATGCATGCGGTTTGGATACGCAATCATCAGCGTGCGTACCGGAACCGAGCCCGCCGCAAACTTGCCCTGGCCCTTGAAGCCGTCCCATGCGGCATCGGCCATCGAAAGCGCAAGGTCGGATTTTTTCTGGCTCATCAACTGCAGATTGGCAACCGAGCCGGCGGTGGTTTCGGCGTTGGCCGAGTAACCCGCCACGTACTTGGACAGAATATTTGCGATGCCGCCGCCGAGCGGGTAATAAACCCCGGTAGTAGGCCCGGTCGAAATCGACAGCGTGACTTTTTCCTGCGCCTGCGCGGTCAGGGCGAGCCCGAGCGCCGCCGCCGCGAAAAGCGTGCGTCTAAGAGTTTTCATGTTGTCTCCTGGTTGTAATCAAATCTTCCTGAATTGTATGCGGCCCTAGTAATGGCGGCGCATCAATCGCGCTGCGGGAGCCAGTCTTGCATGACACGCTGCCAGAGTTGCGTTTTCCATTCGGGTTTTCCATTGATTCACAAGCTAAGGGAGCAAAAAGAATGACGGTCAAGAAAGCATCGGCGGTTTGGAAGGGCGGAATCAAGGACGGCGAGGGCACGATATCCACCGAAACGGGTGTTTTGAAAGATGCGCCTTATGGCTTCAAGTCACGTTTCGAGAATGGGAAAGGCACTAATCCCGAGGAGTTGATCGGTGCGGCTCATGCGGGGTGTTTTTCAATGGCGCTGTCACTGATGCTCGGCAACGAAGGTTTGACTGCGGAGAAAATCGAGACCCACGCTGAAGTCACACTCGACAAAGTCGGCGAAGGCTTCGAGATCACGGCGAGCCACTTGAACGTCGTCGCGAAAATCCCCGGCACGGATCAGGCCAAGTTCATGCAGATCGCAAACAAAGCGAAAGAAGGATGTCCGGTGTCGAAGTTGCTGAAGGCCAAGATCACGATGGATGCTCGGCTTGAGACGTAGCGGAGGGTCAGCGCGCCGTGATGACCTGAATCGTGGTCCGTAGCGCCGCTTCGTAAATCTGATCGACTGGCATTCGTTGATTGAGTAGTGCCGGCGTGGACTTTCCGAGCGGCGCGCCGATCAACTGGCGCAGCTGCGACACCGGCACTAAGCGGGCATCGCCGTCGCTACTCGCCAGCGCAATGCCGATGAGTCGCCCTGCAAAATCGAACACCGGACCGCCGCGGGCGCCGTCAGCAGACGTGCTTCCGATGAAGCCGCTGCTTAACAGCGGCCAACTCGGCATCGCGCTTGCAGTCGCGACGTACTCGACGGCGAAGGCGACACTGCCGGGGAACGGATCGCCGGCAGCCATGGCTAGATCCGGTCCGCCTGTGATCGGAGAGTCGAACGAGAGCCAGGTCGGAGGCGGCAACACGTCGCTCAACTGCCGCGCGCGACGAGCGCCCGAGTCCGTCACGTACCCAAACAGTCGTTGCCTTGCCGACCGCCGCGAGCGGTATCAACGCGCGTTTGCCGCGGTCGATCAACACACCCGTGCTCGCCACTCGCGATGCCGATGGCGAGCCGGCCATAGGTCCAAACGGCGCCATGCGCGCGGGCAGTTTGAGCAATGCGCCGGTCGCAATTGGCGCGCGCGAATCGAGTTGGCGGCGCGCTTCCGCCAGCAGCGTGTCACGCGGAAAAAGCGATGCAGCATCGCCCAGTATCTGCGTTGCGTTCACGCTTTGTCCGCCGCTGTAAAGCAGCCACGCGTACAGCGCTGCCGCGCCCGCAACTTCACGATGCGCCTGCGCGGTGTGCGCGACAAATGCAAGCGCGCGCCGGTACTCGCCGCCCTGCATGTAAGCGCGCACCAGTCCCATTTCTGTATCGGCGGCGTGCAGAATGCCGGCGGCCTGATCGAACGCTTTTAATGCTGCGTCGACGTCGACCCTCGCAAGCGCGGCCTCGCCCTGTTGCAGCAGCTCGGTACGCTTTTTCATCAGCGCGTGCTGAGCAACCGACGCCGATTGCGGCCGCGCCTGCTGCATGATTTGCTTTCGTATATCGGCCGCATTGGGCGGGCTCGCCTGCACTGCACCGATCGACCCAGCCACCCACAGCAGTGTCGCCAACCTACGGATTGACATTCGCTCCGGTAGGGCATGTCGTGCCGCCGACTCGGTTGATACGAGGCGTGCCGCCGTCGGCCGCATTCGTGTTCGGCGCATACGGCTTGTTTGGCGCCTTGAACAACGTCATGTACGCCACCAGTGCGTCGATGTCCTGGGCGCCGCCCAGTAAATTCGTGCCGTTTAAAAATGTGGTGTAACCATCGCCACCGGTGGCCATGAAGTTATTGACGGTTACCCGATACGTCTTGGTGGGCATCAGCACCGTGCCCGCGACATCGACGATCGTCTCCGTGGTGGCGCCTGCCGTCAACGTCACGTTGCTGACCCGCGCATCGCATATCTTGCTGCCGTCCCACGTGTATTTGAAGCCCGGCGACGGAATCATGATGCGGGTTGCAGTGGCCGATTGTCCGCGGCAGCCCGCGAACTGTTGCTCGAGCACGTTCTTGAGGTCCTGCGCGGTGAGCGTCATGGTCACCAGGCTGTTCCCGAACGGCTGCACGGTGAATGCTTCGCCATAAGTCACGTTGCCGTCGCCCTCGCCGACGCTCTGCGTGAAGGCGAAGCCGGGGTTGCGCACGCTGCCGCGGTTCATGAAAGCGATCGCGGCGCCGCCGAAACCGCTCGGTTGAGTGGCAGCGAACTGCGAATCGGCGATTAAATTGCCGGCGGGCATGTTGCACGC
>JACCZX010000255.1 GCA_013695705.1 Burkholderiaceae bacterium
TAACCAGACTGCACGGTCGTGGTTTGTCGGCAAGCCAGAACATGTCGGGGAGACGGCTTTTCGCAACAGCTCACTGCAGGGCGCGTACTTCATTATTGCCGCGCGCGCGCTGGGTCTCGATTGCGGCCCGATGGCTGGATTCGACGCCGACAGGCTCAATGGCGAGTTTTTTCCGGATCGGAAATTCAGGGTCAACTTCGTCTGCAGTCTGGGTCACGGCGACCCCACCAAGCTGTTTGCGCGCTCGCCGCGTCTCGAGTTCGATGAGGCGTGCCGCGTCATTTAACGACATGCAGGTAAGCAGCGGTTTCGATAGCGGTGCGATTGAAGTGGTTAAGTGCGATGCGTCGCGCGCCGATCTTGCGATTCGACGCGACGTGTCGTCTGACGGCAGCGCCGGTGAGTTTCTTCAATGGTTTCATTTCCGTGTCAGTGGCGTTGAACGCAGCGGCGCCGAGCTGCGCATCGTTAACGCCGGTAGCACCACATATCCGGACGGCTGGCGTGGCTATCACGCGGTCGCAAGCTGGGATCGGCTCCGATGGGAGCGAATCCCTACGCGCTATGACGGGCAGATTCTGACAATCGATCTACCGCCTGCACCGGGCCCATCGTATATCGCTTATTTCGAGCCGTATTCATGGGAACGTCATCTGATGCTATTGGCAGACTCTGTTGTACGCGGTGCTCAGTTGCGGCGGCTGGGTGCCAGTATTCAGGGACGCGACATTGATGAACTCGTGGTCGGGCAGGGCAGGCGTCCGGTGTGGATCATTGCGCGGCAGCATCCCGGCGAGACGATGGCCGAATGGTTCGTCGACGGGTTACTGCAGCGCTTGTTGCGCACTGATCAAGAGCTGTCAGAAGAGCTGCGCCAGCTTGCCACTTTTCACATCATTCCCAACATGAACCCGGACGGCTCAGTGCTCGGCAACCTTAGGACCAACGCGGCGGGTGCGAACTTGAATCGAGAGTGGCTCGCACCTTCGGTCGAGCGCAGCCCCGAGGTCAAGTGCGTGCGCGATGCAATGCACGCAACGGGGTGCGATGCGTTCTTCGATATTCATGGCGACGAGAACCTGCCGTATGTGTTTGTCGCTGGCTGCGAGATGCTTCCCGGTTTCGGCGGGCGGCACGCTGCCGAGCAAGACGCGTTTTCCGCGGATTTCCGCTCCGCGAGTCCGGACTTCCAAAGCGAGCACGGTTATCACGCGAGCAAATACAGAGACGACGTCCTGAAGCTCGCGTCGAAATACGCCGGCCACACATTCCAGTGTCTTTCACTGACGCTCGAGATGCCGTTCAAGGACAATGCCAATGCACCTGATGCGCAATTCGGATGGAGCGGTGGGCGCAGCGCGCAATTGGGCGCCGCGATACTCGATCCGATTTATCGGCACTTAAAGCGAACGGGCGCAGGCGCGTGACGATTGCCGTCGGTTCGAGACTGAGCCTGCGTCGCGCGCACTTGCTCGATCGCCCGCGAATTTACGATTGGGTCACGCGGTCGGACCTTGCGGCCAATACGATGGGGGCGCCGCTCTATCCCGAGCGTCCGATTCCGACGCTCGACGAATTTTCCGCGAAGTACGTCAACGCGTACTTCGACGGCACGCGGCCGTATGCAGGGCGCGTCTTTGTGATCGTTGTCGGTGGCGATGAAATCGGGTGCGTGTCGCATGGTCCGGTCGATCTACTGAATGATGTAGTGGAGCTCGACATCTGGCTCGCGGAGCGGCGGCTGACGAGCCGTGGTCTTGGTTCCGAAGCGCTGGTGCTGCTGGCCGACTGGATGCAGTCCAACTATGGCATTAACCGGTTTCTGGTGCGACCGTCGCGGCGCAACGTGAGGGCACTGCGCGCGATGCGGCGTGCCGGCTTCCGTGAAACCGATCTGCCGTCGGCGGAAGTGGTTGAAAAGCTGCAGTTGCCGGCGGGGGACTACGCCGACGAGGTCCTGCTGTTTCGCATCCTGCCGGTGCCGTCGGCCATGCTAACTCTCGACCCGGACCGCATTTACGTATTTGTCGATAGCGAGTTCACCAGTCTGCAAACTCCCCAGTTGATCAGCATCGGCGCGGTGGCTACCGATTCGACTGCGTTTTACTGCGAGGTAAATAGCTGGAACCGTGAGCATTCGAGTGAGTTCGTCAGGCAAATCGTCGTGCCGCTGCTCGACGGCGACGCGGTGCCGCTGCCGATGGCCGCCGAAGCGTTTTCCGCGTGGATCGACGAGCGAGCTGGCCGCGCTCCGACCACGATCATCAGCGATTCTGGCTATGACCGTTGGGCTCTGACCGAACTCCTGGGCCGCGAGGATTTACCGAGCGGAGTCAACTGGAAACGCGTCCCTATCTCGTACGAGGAAATGAACGACGCTACACAGCAGTTGAACCTGCGCCGCCATCATGCCTTGGACGATGCCAGAGCGCTGCGGCAGCTGGTGATGTACCCGAACCGTTAATTGCCTACTGCAGGTCAGCCGCGTATCGCTTCAGTTGATCGAGCGGCACGACTTCAAGAGCTTTCTCGTGAGTTGCAGTCAGCAGTACCGGAGGTGCAATGCCCGCGTCAAGCGCTTCTTTCCAGCGCGCAACGCAGACGCACCAGCGATCGCCGGGAATGAGTCCGGGAAAATCGAACTCGGGATGCGGCGTGACGAGATCGTTGCCGCGCTGTGCCGAGAACTCAAGAAACTCTTGCGTGACTTTCGTGCACACCGTGTGCGAGCCCACATCGTGCGGCCCGGTGTGACAGTATCCGTCGCGATAGAAACCGGTAGCAGGTGAATCGCAGCAGCCGGTCAGCTCACCACCTAGAACATTGCGTGCTGACGATGGCTTTTGCGGATCGCGCATCTAGGACCTGCTCATCCTGAAACATTTCGACCCAACCCGAAGGTAAAGGCCGCTTGCGGGCGCATTGCTTCGCGCATGGGCAAAATGCGGCCCGCTTGTTGGTACGCACCAACGGCGCTCGCGACGCCTAGCACTGCGTCCCGCAATCTGCCTTTCGCACTTATGTTTCAGGGGGAGCAGGCCCTTAGCTCTTGCCGTCGCGCGACAGGCGCGGCTCGGGTGGCGGCAACGCTTCGGCCGTCTTTTCAAGCCACGGTACGAGCTCGTCAAGAAGCGTCGTCAGCGCGCGGCTCCACGCGGCCACCGCGGCCGGCGCGCTTTCTTCGGATACCGGCGCCGACGCGGTAAAGCGTTTGCGGTTGACCAGCGCGCGGCCGCGTCGTTCGATCAGCTCGGCGGTAACTTCTATGCGTGCTGTGCTGGTACGAATGTCGTGAACGAATTCGTTGACTCCGATATTCAAACTCAATCCGCCGCCGATGCCGCCGCCGAGGCGCGACACGGACTCGAACACGCCACGCCCTTCGATGCGCTCGCTGAGCAATTGCACGATGCGCGCTGACGGACGATCAGTCCAGCTCGCAAACTGATAGAACTGGCGTTGTTGCGCGGCGCGGGTGTACGCCATCGAGTACGTGTCGCCGATCGTGTCCGACGGCAAAGTCGAAATCAGCAATCGGCGATCGAGCGGAGTCGCCCGTGCCTGCACCTTGGGCGACATGTCTTCGAGCCGGTACTGCGCGAGCGCAGTCCCTTCGCCGCCGAGGCCGACGCTGATGCATCCGCCG
>JACCZX010000317.1 GCA_013695705.1 Burkholderiaceae bacterium
CGCCTGCACACGAGCCAGTGAGTCGGGCAGCGCGATCACGCGGCGCGGATGGCCACTCGCGGCGGCGGCAAACTCGACCAGATCGCGCAGCCGGTAGATGCGTGGGCCCGCGAGCTCGTAGGTTTTACTAAACGTGACGCGCTCGTCTAGGGTATTGACGAACGCATCGGCGACGTCGCCCACCCAGACCGGCTGAAAGCGCGCGCTAGCGCTACCGATGGGCAACACAGGAAAGAACTTTGCGAGCGTGGCAAAAAGATTCAGGAAATTGTCTTCCGGCCCGAACACGACCGACGGTCGCAAGATTGTCCAGTTGAGTTGCGACGACTGCACGATGGCATCGCCGTCGCCTTTGCTGCGCTGGTACATCGAGGGACCGCTCGAATCAGCGCCGAGTGCGCTCATGTGCAACAGCCGGCCGACACGCTGGGTGCAGCACGCAGCAACGATACGGCGCGGCAGCTCGACATGCGACTGGCTGAATTCTTGGCCATACCGAGCGTCGTGCGATCCGCGTGATCCGTGCAGCACGCCGATCAGATTTATCGCCGCGTCCTTGTCACGCAGCAAATTTTCCAGAACGCGGTCATCGTGCACATCACACTCGACCACCTCGACAGTCGGCAGCATGATCAGATGCCGCGCCCGCGCCCGCCGCCGCGTTGGCACTGTTACGCGCAGGCCGCGCGCAGCCAGTCGGGCAACGATATGCCGCCCAATAAAGCCGGCGCCGCCGATGACGAGGATGTTGGAATGTTGCATGCGCGCGAATTCTATTCGCGTCGGTTCAGTGACTACGGCAACTCCGTCGTTCCCGCCGCTTTCGGAGCGATCGTCCCGAGGCGTGCCTTTAACGACGGCGCCTTGTTGTCGAACAATGCGGCGTAGTAAATACTGTTCGACATCACCTTCTTGACGTAGTCGCGGGTTTCGTTAAACGGAATCGTTTCGGCGAACACGGCCCCTTCGACCGGCTTTGACAACGATGAGCGCCACGCACGCGGGCGGCCCGGCCCGGCGTTGTATGCCGCGGTGGCAAGCACCGGCGAGCCGTCTAAATCGTCGAGCACCATTTTCAGATAGCCGGTGCCCAGTTGCAGATTGATGTCGAGTTCATTGACGCGTGCGGGAGTGAAGTTCGACACGTTCAAACGCTTTGCCACATAGCGCGCAGTGGCCGGCATTAGCTGCATTAATCCGCTGGCCCCGACTGAAGAGCGAACATTCATAATGAAGCGCGACTCCTGGCGGATCAAGCCATAGACCCAATTTTCATCGAGGCCAAGCGGGGCTGAGTATTGCACCAGCGAATCGCGAAACGGCGCCGGAAACCTTTGCGTGAAGTCAAATTCGGTTTTGGTGCGATCGGACGTGCTGATCATGCGGTCGAGAATTCCGCGCTTACGCGCAAACTCGGCTGCGGCCAGCAGTTGGCGATCGGTCAACCCCCGCATCTGCCAGTTCCATTCGCGATTGCCCTCAAGCCGCATGCCGAGCTCGTAGAACTTGAACGCGCGTGCGAAGCCGGCGTTCCCTTCAAACGGTGCGACCTCTTCAGCGGTTGGCGCTTCAGCGCGCCGCGGCAGCGCAAGCGGTTGCCCGAGTTCTTCGGCGGCTAGTTGCCCATAGAAATGAAACTGAGGCGCGATGAGCGCGAATTGCTCCTGGGCCTCCCCCGCGCGTCCCGCTTGACGAAGTGCGCGGCCATGCCAGTAGATCCAGGTTGGATCCGCGCGCAACGCTGCCGGCATGCGATCGATTACTGTTTTTACGGTCTTCCAGTCATTGGCACGCAGTGCGACGCGCGCCTGCCACTCCAGGACCTCGTCGACGCGCGCGGCGTCGGGGCCGATGCCAACGTGATCACCGCCGCGGCGATACCACTCGTGCGCCTCGCGCATTAGCCGCAATGCAGCCATGTGGCCGATGCGGCCCCACACGATGCCGCGCTGTTCGGGCGTGAGCAGCAGATTCAACGCACCCGCGTACTCCGCCGCATCCTGCGGATTGTCGCGCGCCAGCCGCACCACCGCCACCATTGCGAGTTCGCGCTGAATGTCGGTCAAGCGCCGCTCGTGTGCTGTTAGGAATGCCGCAGGCCGGTCGATCGCCTGCATCAACAACTTTTGATCGACCGCCTGCCCGCTAGGATCGAGCGCTCGTGCACCGATGCGCTTGGCGGTATCAAGCTGGTTCTGCTCAACCAGCGCGCGCACCCGGTCCCACACCGAGATGCGGCCGGCGGCGAGCAGCGCTTCGGTCAGCGCCAGGCATCCTTCCCCGCCTGCGTCCTTAAGGTTGGCGAGCAGTTGGCGGGCCTCACGCGCGGCGGTCTCCGCCTGCGATCCGTTGACGCGCTTGAACTTCGACAATGCTTGGTAACAGCGGAACTGCGTGTCGTCGGTCCACCACACGAGCTGCGCTGCTTCGCGTTCGAACCCCTGATAATCGCCGCGGCTCGCCAGTGCGAGCGTCCAATCGAATCGCAGGCGATCTGCGATATACGTGTCCGCATGCCGGCTCGCAAATTGTGCGACGTCTGTCGCGACTTTCGGATCACCGCTGCGTACGCGGCCAAGCAGTTGCCAATACTCCAGGTATGCCGCCAGAGGATGCACGGACAGCCGCGCAGCATTCTGCGCAAACTTTTCACGGTCGCCGACGCGCACGGCGTCTCGCACCGCCATGAACGCCTGATCGGAAGCAGACAGCTCATTCGATGCCGCGTTGACCGCGCGTGCCGGCGCGGCAAGCGCAGTCGCCTGCGCCAGTGCAAGTGCGATTACCGCCGCCGATCTATAAACTGCGGACCGAGGGTAAGAACAATAAAGTGCGAAGCGAAGTTTCATCGAGCCAGATTAGATCATGCGATACGCGTGCGGGCAGCGAAATGCGAGTAAAGCGCCACCCTTATTCACGCACGAGACCGCGATTGGATAAGCAGGCCAAGAGGAAGTTGCAGCGGACCCGGCTGATCGAAGCGCGCAAAGCGCTCGCGGACCGCGAGCAGCTCGAAGCAGCTTTGCAGGTGCGCGTTGCGCAATGGCTGCGGCAGGCCGGTGTTCATAGCGTTGGATATTATTTTCCGATTCGCGGCGAGCCCGACTTGCGCGGCGTGATCGAACGCTGGCTCGCGCTCGACGCGCACCATGTTGCGGCACTTCCCGTCGTTCGCCGCGATGAGCTCGAATTTCACGCGTGGAGTGCAGACGCGCCGCTGCAGTCCGGCAGTTTCGGGATTCCGGTGCCTGCCCACGGACGCGTCGTTCAGCCAGAGTGCTTATTGGTTCCATGTGTCGCCTTTGACCGCCAGCGCTTTCGGCTCGGCTATGGCGGCGGCTACTACGACCGCACCCTCGCTAACCTGGCGCCGTGGCCGATGGTGGTGGGGATTGCGTTCGATATTTCGAAAGTCGATTCGATCGACGCAGAGCCGCATGATGTGAGCATGGACGTGGTTCTCACGGATGCTGCGCAGTATTGACGCACCGAAGGCGTTGGCGAGCCGCTAGGTCTGGCGCAGCGGCCCATGCTCGAACTCGGTGCGGATCCACTCGCAGAATGCGGCGACATGTGCTGACTCAGCGGTGTTTCGATTGGCGATCAACGCATACCGGTAGCCGGTTTGCATTCTTAGTTTGGGAAACGGCGCGATCAGATCGCCGCTGGCCAGCAGGTCGTCGATAAATGGCGAACGTGCCAGTACCACGCCCTGGCCTCGCACAGCGGCCTGTACCGATTGATCGATAAACGTAAACATCAGTCGCGGCGCGGGCGGTGTGGCGCGCACCCCCGCGTGCTGAAACCATCGGGGCCATGTGCTGCTGGTCGACGTCGGCATCGAACTGTCAAGCTCGAGCAGGGGCAACTTGAACAAGTCCTGCGGCTTTCTCAGCGCAACTGCGTGACGTTCGAGCAGTAGCGGAGACAGGGCTGGTACTACCTCTTCATCCAGAAGCCGCAGTGCGCCGTGAGGCATGGAAGCGGGACGAGTCCAGCGGATTGCGACGTCAACGCCCTCGGTGTCGATGTCGATGAAGCGATCACCTGCGTCAATCCGGATTTCGATCTGCGGATGCTCGCGCTGAAAAGTCGTCAATCGCGGCACCAGCCATAGAGATGCGAACGATGCGTACGTTGTGATTGAAACGCGCGCCGAGTTGGCAGGGCCGCGGATGTCGTCAACCGCTCGATCGATTTGTCTGAGCGACTGCTGCGCTGCTTGAAACAGTCTGTGCCCTGCAGCGGTGAGCGCCAGCGAGCGCGTCTGGCGCGCGAAAAGGACGGTCCCGACCTGCCGCTCCAGCTCGGCCACTTGACGGCTGATGGATGACTGCGTCAGATTGAGCTCAGCCGCCGCCAGCGTGAACGACATGCGTCGTGCCGACGCTTCAAACCCGCGCAGCGCATTCAGGCCGATCGGTCGTTGGCGACGCACGGCGCGGCGGCTGATTGTCATTGAAAAACGATACATGCGAAATAGGCATGCATCAACTGCGATCTTACCGTTTGGCAGCCGCTGGTGCGCAGAGGTCTAATGCTTAGAAGCAATTATGAATGCAGAAAGCGCATGCCAACATGACCACTCAGCTTGAAACCTTCAAGATCATTGATCTTCCCCGCGGCGGTCTCGTTCCGTTGGCAGCTGCAGCGGGCAAGCGCGTAACTGTTTTGTCGGGCCGCGTGTGGATAACCGAGGAAGGCTGCGTAGACGATGCGGTCTTGGGGAGCGGCGAGGTAATGACGCTAAGTGTTAAAGGGCTGGCCGTGATCGAAGCTTTGAGCCCGGCCCGGCTACAACTTCTCGATTCAGGCG
>JACCZX010000346.1 GCA_013695705.1 Burkholderiaceae bacterium
CGTTGAACGAGTTAATGAATAAATCGAAGCTATGAACGCGGCCGCCGTTGCGTGCCTTTGTGATGCGCGCGTACGCGCTGCCGCTCCGAAGGGAGCGCGCTCAACCAATCATTCCGAGTGCACGAGCGATAGCGAAGCCATCGCGTACAGGAGGACTGTTTCATAATGATCACGCTGGCGCTGTCAAAAGGAAGAATCTTCGACGAAGCGCAGCTGCTGCTGGCTGCAGCCGGCTTCGCGCCGCTCGAAAACGCCGAGACATCGCGCGCGCTGATTATCGGCACCGCTGATGAGAATCTGCGCATCGTCGTCGTGCGCCCGTCGGATGTGCCGACGTACGTTCAATATGGCGCTGCCGAGATCGGCGTCGCGGGTAAAGACGTGTTGCTGGAACACGGCGCGCAATGGGGCGAGCGTGGCCTGTATCAACCGGTCGACCTCGGGATCGGGCGGTGCCGTCTGTGCGTTGCTGTGCCTGCGGGATTCGACTACGCAAACGCGGTGCGGCGTGGCGCCCGGTTGCGAGTGGCGACCAAATACGTGCAAACCGCGCGTGAACACTTTGCTGCAAAGGGTGTGCACGTCGACTTGATCAAGTTATACGGCTCGATGGAACTGGCGCCCCTAGCCGGCCTGGCCGATGCCATAGTCGACCTGGTTTCTTCAGGCAGCACTCTTAGGGCAAACAATCTTGTCGAGGTCGAAGAGGTCGCGCAAATCTCGGCGCGGCTGATCGTCAATCAATCTGCGTTGAAGGTGCGGCGCGAAGAGTTGATGCCGGTGATCGCGCGTATCGAAGAGGCGGCCAGCAGATGAAGATGCGCCGGCTCGACGCAGGCGACGCGGGATTCGACGCTCAATTCGCCGCACTGGTCGCAAACGACACAGCGGTTGATCGCGAGGTGGAGCGCGTTGCCAACGCGATTGTCGATGACGTCAAGCGGCGCGGTGATGCGGCGGTGCTCGACTACACCAATCGCTTCGATCGTATCAACGCGGGATCGGTCGCCGAACTCGAAATCGATCCCGCCGAAATGGGCGCGGCTTATGCGGCGCTGGCAGACGAGCAACGCGGCGCGCTTGAAATCGCTGCGCACCGAATTCGCGCGTTTCATGAGCGACAGCTCGCGTCGAGCTGGAGCTACACAGAAGGCGACGGCACCGAGCTGGGCCAGCGAATCGGTCCTCTGCAGAGCGTCGGTCTGTACGTGCCGGGCGGATTGGCTGCGTATCCGTCGTCGGTCCTGATGAATGCAATACCGGCGCGCGTCGCGGGTGTCGATACCATCGTCATGGTGGTGCCGACCCCTGGCGGCAAACGCAATTCATTGTTGCTTGCCGCCGCGTCGCTGGCCAAAGTTTCGCGCGTATTTACCATCGGCGGCGCGCAGGCGGTCGCCGCGCTTGCGTACGGGACGCAAACAGTTCCCGCGGTCGACAAGATCGTAGGACCAGGCAACGCGTACGTCGCCGCGGCCAAGCGCCGCGTGTTCGGCACGGTGGGCATCGATCTGATCGCGGGTCCGAGCGAGATCGTGGTGATCTGCGATGGCAGGACCGACGCCGACTGGATTGCAATGGATTTGTTTTCGCAGGCCGAGCACGATGAGTCCGCGCAGGCAATTTTGCTGACAGACGACCCTGACTTCATCGAGCGGGTGCAGGCATCGATCGATCGACTGCTGCCGTCGATGCCACGGCAGGCGATTATCGAGAACTCGCTGCGCGACAGAGGTGCGTTGATCCTGACGCGCGATCTTGAGCATGCGTGCGAGATTGCGAATCGCATTGCGCCGGAGCATCTGGAAATTTCAACCGATGAGCCGGAACGCTGGGCCGATAAAATTCGCCACGCGGGCGCGATGTTCCTCGGCCGTTACACGAGCGAGGCGATTGGCGACTACTGCGCGGGGCCCAATCATGTGCTGCCGACGGCTCGCTCTGCGCGGTTTTCGTCGGCGCTCGGCGTCTACGATTTTCAGAAGCGGACCAGCATGGTTCGCGTTTCTCAATCGGGCGCGCAGACTCTTGGGCGAGTGGCCGCAATTCTGGCGCGCGGCGAGCAACTACCGGCGCACGCAGCGAGCGCCGAGTGCCGCATCGCTGCCACGTCAGCGCCGTAAGCGAAATGGATCGCCTTGGCCCGCGTCCCAACCTGGCGGTGATTCGCGAAGACGTGCGAGCGACCGAGGCCTATGCGGTACCGAGTGCAGTCGGCTTTGTAAAACTCGACGCCATGGAAAATCCGTTTTCGCTGCCAGAAGGTTTGCAACAGCAACTCGGTGAGCGGCTCGGCCGCCAGGCGCTGAATCGTTATCCGCTTTCAGACCCGCGTGGCTTCAAGGAGCGGCTCGGCAAGGCGGTCGGCCTGCCGGTCGGCATGCAGTTGATGCTGGGCAACGGCTCTGACGAGTTGATCCACCTGATCATCCAGGCGTGCGCGAAGTCTGGTGCAACCGTGATGGCGCCGGCGCCGAGTTTCGTGATGTACGAGATGTCGGCACGATTCGATCAGTGTGCTTACCGCGGCGTAGCGTTGAAGGATAACTTCTCGCTCGACACCGAGCGGATGCTGCAGGCGATCGACGAACAAAAGCCTGCGGTCGTGTTTATCGCGTATCCGAACAACCCGACCGGCAATCTGTTCGATCGTGCTGCCATCGAGGCGATTCTGCGTGCGGCGCCGGGCATTGTCGTTCTCGATGAAGCCTATCTGCCGTTCGCGCAGGACACGTGGATGCCCTGGTTGAAGCGCGCCCCAAATTTGCTGGTCCTGCGTACGCTGTCCAAGCTCGGGCTGGCCGGCATCCGCCTCGGTTATCTCGCCGGCGACGCGGACTGGATCGAACAATTCGAAAAAATACGTCCACCGTATAACGTCAATGTGCTGACGCTAGCGGCCGCCGATCTGATGCTCGAAAACATGTCGATCTTCGACTCGCAAGCGGCGTCTTTACGCAGCGAACGCGCGAGATTGCTCAGCCAGTTGCAGGCGACTCCCGGCGTGCGGGCGTTCGACTCGGCTGCCAATTTCGTGCTGTTTCGCGTGGCGCAAGCCGACGCCGTCTTCGCTTCGTTGAAGCAGCGCGGGGTATTGATCAAGAATGTATCGATGACGCACCCGCTGCTCGCGGGCTGTTTGCGCGTTACAGTCGGCACCACTGCTGAAAATGAAACCTTTATAAAGTCGCTGCGAGCATCGCTGAGCGTCGGACCATGAATACCGGAAGTGCAACAAATCGTCGCGCCGAGGTCGAGCGCAACACCAAGGAAACGCAGATTCGCGTTAGCGTCGATCTTGACGGCAGCGGCAGCAGCCGGCTCGCCACCGGGATCGGCTTTTTCGATCACATGCTGGAGCAGATTGCCCGCCACGGCGCGCTTGACCTGACGATCGAAGCGCAGGGCGATCTGCACATCGACGGGCATCACACGGTCGAAGACGTGGGAATCGCGTTCGGCCAGGCTCTTGCGAAGGCGCTTGGCGATAAGTCGGGCATCCGTCGCTATGGTCACGCCTATGTGCCGCTCGATGAAGCGTTATCGCGCGTCGTGATCGATCTATCGGGCCGGCCGGGGCTGGAATGGCACGTACCGTTTACGCGCGCGATGATCGGCGGATTCGATGTCGATCTGACCCATGAATTTTTTCAGGGATTCAGCAATCACGCGCTGGCGACTGTCCACATCGACAACCTGCGCGGCGACAATTCGCATCATCAATGCGAGACGGTGTTCAAAGCGTTCGCGCGTGCGCTCAGGACAGCGGTGGAGCGCGACCCGCGTGCCGCCGGCGTGCCTTCGACCAAAGGCATGCTGTAACTCATACGCTGATGCCGTAGCGCATGATCGCGGTGGTCGATTACGGTATGGGCAATCTGCGCTCGGTCGCAAAAGCGATCGAACACGTCGCGCCGCACGAGCGGGTTGAAATTACTTCGGATGCGGCGGCGGTACGGAGCGCCGCGCGCGTGGTTTTCCCGGGTCAGGGTGCAATGCCCGATTGCATGCGTAATCTGCGTGAATCGGGGCTGGAAGACGCGGTGCGCGAAGCGGCTCAAAATAAACCGCTGCTCGCGGTTTGCATCGGCGAACAGATGTTGTTCGAGCTCAGCGAGGAAGGCGAGACGGCCGGGCTTGGTTTATTCGCCGGCAATGTCGTGCGCTTTCGCAATAACGCACACGGAACCGACGGCCTGCGGCTAAAAGTGCCGCACATGGGTTGGAATCGGGTCCGGCAGAGCAAGCCGCATGCGCTGTGGAGCGGAATCGACGACCAGAGCTGGTTTTATTTTGTGCACAGTTACTTCGTCGCCCCACTGGCAAAGGAGCTGGTTACAGGGGAAACTACATACGGCGAAGTCTTTACGTGCGCCGTTGCGAGAGATAATATTTTCGCCACACAGTTTCACCCAGAGAAAAGCGCCGCCACCGGCCTACGCATCTACGAAAACTTTACGCGCTGGAACCCTTGAGCCCCGCCTCGAGATAGGTTCGCTGCCACCCCCATGTTGCTGATCCCGGCCATCGATTTGAAAGACGGGCGCTGCGTGCGTTTGCGCCAGGGCAACATGGACGGTGACGTTACCGTGTTCTCCGAGGACCCGGTCGCGATGGCGAGGTACTGGCGCGACCAGGGCGCGCGGCGGCTGCACATCGTCGACTTGAACGGGGCGCGCTCGGGGCGGCCGGTCAACGAAGCGGTGATCAAGAAAATCATCAAGGCGGTGGGTGAGGATCTACCGGTGCAATTGGGCGGCGGGCTGCGCGACCTCGACATCGTCGAACGCTACATTGATGACGGCGTCGGGTTTGTCATCATTGGCACCGCAGCGGTCAAAAATCCTGGTTTCCTGCACGATGCATGCAGCGCCTTCGGCGGCCATGTGATCGTGGCACTCGATGCCAAGGGCGGCAAGGTCGCTACGGATGGCTGGAGCAAGATGACGGGCCACGATGTGACCGATCTGGCGCTCAAGTTCGAGGACTACGGACTTGAGGCAATCATCTATACCGACATCGGGCGCGACGGCATGATGACCGGCGTCAACGTCGAAGCCACTGCCGAGCTCGCGCGGCACGTGAAAATTCCGGTCATCGCCAGCGGCGGTGTCGCCAGCCTCAGCGACATCGAGCAGCTATGCGCGATGGAAGAAGACGGAGTCGAAGGGGTCGTTCTCGGGCGCTCGCTGTATGAAGGTGCGATCGACTTCAAGGCGGCGCAGGAGCGCGCGGACGCGCTCACCGCTTAGGTCTTGAGCAGGCATCATCCTGCTATTAATTGTGCTGGCTAAACGCATCATTCCCTGTCTCGACGTAAACGCGGGACGCGTCGTCAAAGGCATCAATTTTTTGAGCCTGCGTGACGCGGGCGATCCAGTGGAAGTCGCGCGTCGCTACGACGCCGAAGGCGCGGACGAGCTTACGTTTCTCGACATCACTGCGAGCTCTGATCAGCGCGACATCATGGTCGAGGTGATCGCAGCCGTTGCCAATCAGGTTTTCATCCCGTTGACAGTCGGCGGCGGCGTGCGCCGGGTCGACGATGTACGTCGCTTGCTGAACGCGGGCGCTGATAAGGTTTCCAT
>JACCZX010000338.1 GCA_013695705.1 Burkholderiaceae bacterium
GAGCCGCCCGCGGAGTTGCGGCGCATCGCAACGGCAACGCCGATTAACGCCAGCGGCACCGAATTGCCATCGGTGCAATTGCCGCACCAGAGAAGCAACGAGTCGGGCATCTCGGCTTACCGCATGACGCTGCCCGACGGCCTCGATTTGGCGCGCGGCGTGGGCGTCTTTGTGACGGTCAGCGATGTGCCAATCGCGGTATTCGTCAACGATTCGCCGGTATTTCAGAACGGTGATAGCGATTCGAGCGCAATCCTGAGCACCAGCTGGCGCGCCACCCCAAGCTTTCGCGTCGCGCCGAGTTTGTTGCGCACGCACCGCAATGAACTCGTCCTCCATGTTTACGACCGGACCGGCGCCCGCAACGTGCTCGGCGCACTGCTGGTCGGAGAGCCGGCCGTACTCGAACGCTGGGCTATGCGAGAAGGTCTGCTGCGTCACCTGTCGCCGCTGCTGATTGGCGCGGCGTTGATCGGAGTGGGCTTGATCGCACTCGGCCTGTGGCGGGGACGCCGCGAGAACTTTCTGTTTCTGTTGCTCGCCGCCGGCACGATGTTGTGGGGCGCTCAGAACATCATGAACCAGCTGCCGTCGCCAATTCTGCCGGCGCCGTATCGCAGTGTTCTGATCATCTCGTTGTACGTCTGGTTCCCGATGCTGCTTTCTGTGTTTTTTATGCGATTCGCCTACGTGCGGCGGCGTTGGTATGAAACAGGCGCGACCGTGTTTTCGGTGATCGCCGCACCGGCGATGTATCTGGGTTGGGTCCTCGAACACGCAGGGTCGGTCTCGATCGCGCTGCGTGCAGCGGTGCTGGTGTGGATTTCGATCGCGCTGGCCGCGCTGCTGCGGTACGCGTGGCGCGAGAGAAATGCAAAGGGCGCATTGCTGCTTGCTGCAGGCACGGTGTGCGTGCTGTTTGCCGTTCGCGACTGGGTCGTTTCAGTATTCGGCGGCGACGATCGCGCCGTGCTGTTGACCAATTACTCCGGACTCGCTCTGGTCGTGCTCGGAGGGTGGCTGCTGATCGACCGCTATCTGCAGGCGTATGCCACGTCCGAAGCGATCAACGTCGATCTCGAAGCGCGCGTGAAGCTGGCCAATGCCGAGCTGGGAAAGCGCCTTGAGCAGGTGCAGGCGGCGCGCGAGGAGGCGGAGCAGGCGAGCCTCGCCAAGTCACGGTTTTTTGCCGCGGCCAGTCATGATCTGCGGCAGCCGCTGCACTCGCTGGGCCTGTTCGCCGCGGCGCTCGATCAACATGTAAACACGCGCGACGCGCGAGACCTGGTGACGCGTATCGGCGATTCAATCGCAGCGCTGGAATCGCTGTTCAATGAGCTTCTCGATCTGTCCAAACTCGACGCCGGCATCTTCAGCGCGCACCGCCGCAACGTGCCGCTGCAGGAGCTATTCGACCGAGTGGCGCAGGAGTTTCATGCCGAAGCGGTAACGCGCGAACTGCGCATGTGCTTTGTGCCGACGCGCCTTGCGGTTCATACCGACGCCATGCTGCTGGAGCGAATCCTCGTCAATCTCGTTTCCAATGCGCTGCGCTATACCCCGCAGGGTGGCGTCGTGATCGGCGCGCGCCCGCGCGGAGATACGGTGGCGCTCGAAATCTGGGACAGCGGGATTGGTATTGCGCCGGAACAGCAGTCGCGCGTATACGACGAGTTTTATCAAGTGGGCAATCCGAGTCGCGACCGGCAGCGCGGGCTGGGGCTCGGCTTGGCAATCGTGCGCCGCCTGACGACTTTGCTCGGGCACCCATTGACGCTGACCTCGGCACCCGGTCAAGGCACCCGTTTTCAGGTGACGCTGCCGCGCGCGCATGGTGCAGTCGAGTCACTGACAACCAAACGCGAACAAATATCGTTGGAACCGTTTGCCGGGCGGCGCGTATTGCTGGCCGATGATGACGCTGCCATTCGGGTTGCCACGGCCGAGCTTTTTGGCCAATGGGGCATTGCGGTGCGAACCGCGGCCAGCAGCGCTGAAGTCGATGCCATCCTGGCCACCGGATTTGCGCCCGAACTCGCACTCGTCGATCTGCGGCTCGAGGCGCTCGACGACGGTATTGACATCATCGAGCGCGTGCGCGCCCGGCTCGGCGCTGATTTTCCCGCACTGCTGATATCGGGCGACACCGGTGCTGCACAGTTAGCGCGTGTACGCGCCAGCGGTATCCCACTGCTGACCAAGCCGGTATCGCCTGCGCGGCTTAAAAGCGCGCTGCATGCTTACTTGAAGGCCTAATGCGAACCAGGCGACTATCCAATCGCCTTTCCCATCTCTTCCACCACCTTCTTCGCGTCACCGAACACCATCATCGTCTTCGGCATGTAAAACAGCTCGTTATCGAGCCCGGCGTAACCGCTGGCCATCGAGCGCTTGTTGACGATCACCTGCTTCGCCTTGTACGCCTCGAGGATCGGCATGCCGGCGATCGCGGACTTCGGATCTTTCGCGGCCGGATTGACAACGTCGTTCGCTCCCAATATCAACGCAACATCGGCTTCGCCAAATTCCCCGTTGATATCGTCCATCTCGAACACCTGGTCATACGGCACTTCGGCTTCAGCCAGCAGCACGTTCATGTGCCCCGGCATGCGGCCGGCCACCGGATGAATCGCGTACTTAACTTTGACTCCCTTCGCGATCAGCTTATCCGCGAGTTCCTTCAGCGGATGCTGCGCGCGCGCCACCGCAAGTCCGTAGCCCGGCACGATGATCACCGTCTCGGCGTTGTCCATTAGAAACGCCGCATCATCGGGCGAGCCGGTGCGCACCGGCCGCTGCTCGGCCGTGCCCGCCGCCGCCGCAACCTCGCCGCCGAAGCCACCGAGGATGACGTTGAAGAACGAGCGGTTCATCGCCTTGCACATGATGTAGCTCAGAATCGCGCCGCTCGATCCGACCAGCGACCCCGCGACAATCAGCATGAAGTTGTTCAGTGAGAATCCAATGCCTGCGGCCGCCCATCCGGAATAACTGTTCAGCATCGACACCACTACCGGCATGTCGGCGCCGCCGATTGGAATGATGATCAGTACGCCAAGCGCGAACGCGATCGCCAGCATCAACCAGAATGCAGCCCAGTCTTGTGTGAGCGCGAACCACGCGCCGCAAGCGAGCATGGCAATCGCCAGCGCGAGGTTCAGCATGTGCTGGCCGGTGAACATTACCGGCGCGCCCTTGAACAATCGGAATTTGTATTTGCCTGACAGCTTGCCGAACGCGATCACCGATCCGGAAAACGTGATCGCACCGACGAATGCGCCGATGAAAAGCTCGATCCGATTGCCAGTCGGAATCAGTCCACCGCGCTCGGCGATACCAAACGCCCACGGCTCCGCCACCGCGGCGATCGCGATAAACACCGCCGCAAGGCCGATCATCGAGTGCATGAACGCCACCAGCTCCGGCATCTTGGTCATCTCGACCTTGTTCGCCATCAAAGTGCCCGCGGTGCCTCCGATGAGCAATCCGCCGAGCACCCAGCCCATGCCAGTCGTTGCAATCTGCGGCGCCAGCTTGTAGATCAACGCGACGGTGGTGACCATGGCGATGGCCATGCCGGCCATGCCGAACGCGTTACCGCGCCGCGATGTGGTTGGATGCGAGAGCCCCTTTAGTGCCTGGATAAAACAGATCGAGGCAACCAGGTACAGCAGCACGACGACGTTCATGCTTAGCGCCATCGTCAGGCTCCCCCGTCTGTCATTCGCGCGAAAGCGGGAATCCAGGGTGGCCTTCCGCAACAAGACTCGGTTCCCGCTTCCGCGGGAACGACACCTTGGCTCATTTCACGTCCTTCGCTGTCTTCCTCGGCTCTTTCTTCCTAAACATCTCAAGCATGCGGCGCGTCACGAGGAATCCGCCGAACACGTTGACCGCAGCGAGCGCTACGGCGAGCACCCCCATGGTCTTGCCGAGCGTCGTCTCAGTCAGCGCCGCAGCCAGCATGGCGCCGACGATGATGATCGCCGAGATTGCATTCGTGACGCTCATCAACGGCGTGTGCAGCGCCGGCGTGACGTTCCACACGACGTGATAGCCGACGTAAATGGCCAGCACGAAAATGATCAGATTGATGACGATCGGTCCAACGGTTTCCATTTCGTCCTTAGCTCTTCCGCTTGATTTCGCCGTTCGTGCACAACAGGCACGCGGTCACGATGTCGTCATCGCCCGGCAGCACAAAGTTTCCGTCTGCATCACCGATCAGCTTCAGGAAGTCGAGCACATTGCGCGCGTAGAGCGCCGACGAATCGGTCGATACGGTGGCGGCGAGATTCGGCTCGCCGATGATGTGCACACCATACTTGGTCACTGTCTTGCCAAGCTCGGACAGTGCGCAGTTGCCGCCCTGCTCCACCGCCATGTCGACGATGACCGAACCCGGCTGCATCGCTCTTACCATTTCTTCGGTGATCAGGATCGGCGCCTTGCGGCCCGGAATCAACGCCGTGGCGATCGCAATATTCGCGAGCTTCAAACGCTCGCCGACCGCCATCGCCTGACGCTGCATCCATGAAGCCGGCATCGGGCGCGCATAACCGCCCACGCCCTTCGCAATCTCGCGCTCTTCATCGGTTTCGTAGGGCACGTCGACAAACTTCGCGCCGAGCGATTCTATTTGCTCTTTCACCGCAGGCCGCACATCGGAAGCCTCGACCACCGCGCCGAGCCGCTTCGCGGTCGCTATTGCCTGCAACCCCGCGACGCCGGCGCCCAAGATGAGCACGCGGGCCGCCTTCACCGTGCCGGCCGCCGTCATCATCATCGGCATCATGCGGCCGTACAGACCCGACGCGATCAGCACCGCCTTGTAGCCGGCAATATTGGCCTGCGACGACAACACGTCCATGCTCTGGGCGCGCGTCGTACGCGGCGCAGCTTCGAGCGCGAAAGCGGTCAAGCCCGCAGCATTCATCGCCGTGATGCCGTCGTTGTTAAACGGCTCCAGCATTCCGACCAGCACGGTGCCACGCTTCATTTGCACGAGCTCCTGCTGCTGCGGCGAACGAACCTTCAATACCGTCTGCGCGCTGAGCGCGTCGAGCGTGTTGCCGATCGTTGCGCCGGCGGCAACGTACGCTTCGTCCGGATAACTGGCGGCCGCGCCAGCGCCGCTCTCTACTAATACGCTGTGCTTCGCCGCGATGAGTTTCTTGACGGACTCCGGCGTCGCCGCCACACGAGTTTCGCCAGCGCGTGTCTCAACCGGCACACCGATGTTCATCAGCGCTGTCTCCGTCCGCTTGTTTTTATAGAATCGCAACTTTACGCGAAAGCACGAGATCGATGAGCAACCCGCGCGTCGTCGTCGGCATGTCCGGCGGCGTCGATTCTTCGGTAACCGCCCACCTGCTGAAGCAGGAAGGCTACGACGTCGTCGGCCTGTTCATGAAGAACTGGGAAGACGACGACGATGATGAATATTGCTCGACGCGGCAGGATCTGATTGACGCCGCTGCTGCGGCAGACGTCATCGGTATCGAGCTCGAAGCCGTCAACTTTTCGTTGGAATACAAGGATCGCGTGTTCGCCGAATTTCTGCGCGAGTATTCAGCGGGACGCACGCCGAATCCCGACGTGCTGTGCAATGCCGAAATCAAATTCAAGGCATTTGTCGATCACGCGCTGAAGCTCGGCGCAGAACACATTGCAACGGGCCACTATGCGCGTGTCCGCGAGGTTGACGGGCGACATCAACTGCTACGCGGCCTCGATCGCGGCAAGGATCAAAGCTACTTTCTGCATCGGCTGAATCAGGCTCAGCTCGCGCGTACTTTGTTCCCACTCGGCGCGCTGCAGAAAACGCAGGTCAGGGAAATCGCGCGTGGTATTGGTTTGCCGAATGCCGCCAAGCGCGATTCGACCGGCATCTGTTTCATCGGCGAGCGTCCGTTCCGTGAGTTTCTGAATCGTTATCTACCGATGGTGCCGGGACCGATCCGCACGACCGATAACGCAATCATCGGCGAGCACGTCGGCCTCGCGTTCTACACGCTCGGGCAGCGCAAGGGCGTCGGTATCGGCGGTGTCAGAGACTCATCGGGTGAGGCTTGGTTCGTCGCGCGCAAGGATATGGAGACCAACACGTTATGGGTCGTCCAGGGGCACGATCATCCGTGGCTGATGTCGAATCGATTGGTTGCGCAGAACGCCTCCTGGGTATTGGCGGTTCCGCCGGCAGCGGGAACGCGCCTTGCAGCTAAAACGCGTTATCGGCAAGCGGACGCCGAATGCAAGGTCATTGCGGTGCATGGCGATCGCTTCGAACTCGCATTTGTCGAGGCGCAATGGGCCGTTACGCCGGGTCAGTCGGCCGTTCTGTACCAAGGCGAAGTTAGTCTGGGTGGCGGAG
>JACCZX010000356.1 GCA_013695705.1 Burkholderiaceae bacterium
CGTCGCAGCCGCGCAGCAGCTCGAGATTTTCTTCGTAGTTGGCCGGCTGGATATGGATCGAGTCGTCCTTGCTGCCGAGAGGTGCGGGATTCAACTTTTTCAAATTGTCGATCGCGCGCAGCACGACGCCATTTTTCGGTCCATCCTTGGCCGGAAGGTCGAACAGCACCACCGGCACTTTCGCGTTGACGCAGTGTGCGGCGATCTGTGCGCCCATTACACCCGCGCCGAGCACTGCCACTTTTCTCACTACAAAGTTATTCATCAAAAACTCTCCGCCGGCATTTCCATCAAATTCTTGACGCCCGAGCGCGCCGACTGGATACGCGACGCGGTCTCCGGCAACAAGCGCGCGAAATAAAACCGCGCGACGGCGAGTTTGTCGCGGTAAAACTGCTCGACGTTGTCACCGTCTGCGGCGATGTGCGCCAACGCAACCCTGGCCATCCTGGCCCAAAAATACGCATAGACCAGATGACCGACGATGCGCAGATAGTCGACCGCCGCGCCCCCGGCTTCATCCTGATTGGCAAATGCCTTCATGCCGATATCGGTAGTCAACTTGGTAATGCTGTCGCCGAGTTCTGCCAACGGCGTGATGAACTCGCTCATCTCGCCGCTGTTACCTGTACCGGTGCCGTTCTCTTCGATGAACTGCGCAACCATCTTGCCGAACGCTTTCAGCCGCGCGCCGTTGTCCATCAACACTTTGCGGCCCAGCAGATCGAGCGATTGAATGGTGTTGGTGCCTTCGTAGATCATGTTGATGCGCGCATCGCGCACGAACTGCTCCATGCCCCATTCGCGGATGTAGCCGTGGCCGCCGAACACGCCGAGGCATTCGGAAGCGCACGAAAACCCGTTGTCGGTCATGAACGCTTTCACGATTGGCGTCATCAGCGCCATCATGTCGGCCGCGTGTTTTCTTTGCTGCTCATCGGGATGATGAAACTGCAGGTCGGCCAGTAACGCGACCCAGTAGGCGAAAGCGCGCCCGCCTTCGGCGTAGGCGCGCGCGGTCAGCAACATCCGGCGCACGTCGGCGTGCACGATGATCGGATCGGCGGGCTGACTGGGGGCCTTGACGCCCGACAGCGAACGACCCTGAATGCGGTCCTTTGCATACGCAGCCGCATTTTGATACGCCACTTCAGTCAACCCCAAACCTTGCACCCCGACTCCCAGCCGCGCGCCGTTCATCATCGTGAACATCGCATTCAAGCCTTTGTTCGGTTGGCCGATCAACCAGCCGATGGCTTGGTCGAGCACCATCTGGCAGGTGGCGTTGCCGTGGATTCCCATCTTGTGTTCGATGCCGCCGCAATAAAGGCCATTGCGGGCGCCGACTTTCGCATCGGCGCCGGCACCGTCAGGCAAAAACTTCGGCACGATGAAAAGCGAGATGCCCTTGGTTCCTTGCGGCGCATCGGGCAGGCGCGCGAGCACCAGGTGCACGATGTTTTCCGCCATGTCGTGCTCGCCCGACGAGATGAATATTTTCTGGCCGGTCAGCCGATAGCTACCGTCGGACTGTGGATCGGCTTTAGTGCGCAGCATCCCTAAATCGGTCCCGCACTGCGGCTCGGTCAGGCACATGGTGCCCGTCCACTGGCCGGATGTCAGCTTCGGCAAATACAGATTCTTCTGCTCTTCAACACCGTGCAGCAACAAACATTCGCTGGCGCCGATAGTCAGGCCCGGGTACATTGCCCACGCCTGATTGGTCGAATACTGCATTTCGTAAAACGCTATCTGCAGCAGGTGCGGCAGGCCCTGGCCGCCGTACTCGGTTTCGCCCGCGAGTCCCGGCCAACCGGCCGCGCAAAATGCTTCGTACGCCTGCTTGAAGCCTCGCGGCGTCTTGACGACACGCGTGGAAGCCTCGTACGTGCAGCCTTCGGCGTCCCCGGACTGATTGACCGGCAGTAGTAATTCCTCGCAAAACTTCCCCGCTTGCTCGACCACCTGATTCATCGTGTCAGCGTCAAGCTCCGCATAGCGCGGCAACGCTTTCAACAACTCGACCGCGCCGAGCACTTCGTGCATCACGAACTGCTGGTCGCGCAACGGCGCTTTGTAAATCGGCATTACGTTTTTCTCCTGGCATTTATCCGAACGTCACCAATTAACCGGCGCAATCCGGCGCGGGCGCGCTTGGCGCTGTCGGCCGAGCGCAGCAAGCGTGCATCCTGATGCATCGCCAGCATCAACCCGTAGATTTCGAATACCAGCTGATGTGCATCGACCCGCGCCTGCAGATGTCCCTCCGCAACGGCCTGCCGAATCGCGATCACCAGCTCGTGCTTCCAGCCTGTAATGATCGCAACCATCTCATCGCGCTGCGGTCCGGGCACGTCGTCATACTCGACCGCACCGGCGATCATGATGCAGCCGCGCATCATCTCGCGCGCCAAAAACGCAACCCATCGTTCGAGAATTGCTTCCAGCCGCGGCAACCCGCGCGGCTTGCTCACAGCCGGCCGCAAAACGTCGTCGACAAAGCGGTGCACGTATTCTTTTAGTACTGCAAGCTGGAGTTCCTCGCGTGAACCGAAGTGCGCAAACACGCCGCTCTTGCTCATGCGCATCTGCTCGGCAAGCGTCCCGATGGTCAGCCCTTCAAGACCGTCACGACTAGCCGCCTGCAGCGCAGCCTCGACGATTGCTGCGCGCGTGAGATCGCCTTTGCGCAACGTCGTTATCTGTCCGGTCGAAACGTGATTCATGCGGCTCTGTAAAAAATCGAACGTTCGTACTATTCCAGAAAAAACGGCCCGCAGTCAACCCGGTCGTTAGAGGCGCGCAACTATTTTGTCCGGTTCGCTGCGCCAAACCATTCTTTGACGTGGTCGACGAACAGCCGTACCTTCAGCGAAAGATGGCGGTGGCTTGGATAAACAGCCCATATGTCTC
>JACCZX010000382.1 GCA_013695705.1 Burkholderiaceae bacterium
GCGGTCGAGAGCGCACTGGCGTCGACGAACGAGCATTCGCTGTCGTTGACCGCTTCGCGAATCTGCGTTGCAAGGTTCGGGCTGCCAAACTGCCAGTTCGGATTGCGCACAAACTCCGCAGTGGGAGATTCGGCCGTGTTGACGACCGCCTTGGTGACGCCCGACTTGATCTTCGACAGCGCTTCGTTACTCGCGGTGACGATCAGATCGCACCCAAGAACAACATCGGCTTCGCCCATCGCAATGCGGGTCGCGTACAGATCTTCCGGCGTCGCCGTAATCTGCACGTGCGAAAACACGGCGCCGCCTTTTTGCGCAAGGCCCGCCATGTCGAGCACCGAGAGTCCTTTGCCCTCAAGGTGCGCGGCCATGCCAAGAAGCTGCCCGATCGTCACCACACCCGTGCCACCGACGCCGGTAACGACGATCCCGTACGCACCCTGCGCTCGCAACGACGGCACCGTCGGCTGCGGCAGGCTCGGGATACTGCCGCCCGCGGTCGATTTGCCTTTCTTCAACTGCCCGCCTTCGACCGTAACGAAGCTCGGGCAGAACCCTTTAAGGCACGAGTAGTCCTTGTTGCAGCTCGACTGATTGATCTTGCGCTTGCGCCCGAACTCGGTCTCGAGCGGCTCGACCGACAGGCAGTTCGACTTCAAATTGCAATCGCCGCAGCCTTCGCACACCAGCTCGTTGATGACGACGCGCCGTGCGGGATCAGGGAAGTGCGTTTTCTCCGCCGTGTTTTTCTTGCGCCGGCGACGTTTTTCGGATGCGCAAGTCTGGTCGTAGACCATCACCGATACGCCAGGATGTTCGCGCAGCTCGAGCTGAATGTGATCGAGCTGGTCGCGATGGTGCACGGTGACGCCTTCGGCAAAGCCCACGTCGCTCGGATACTTCTCCGGCTCGTCGGTGACGACGACGATTTTCGTTACGCCCTCGGCCGCCATCTGCTGCGTGATCATTGGCACTGACAGGGGTCCATCGTGTGGCTGACCGCCGGTCATCGCGACCGCATCGTTGAACAGAATCTTGTAGGTGATCGAAACACCGGCTGCGACCGCGGCCCGTACCGCCATCGATCCCGAGTGGTAGTAGGTGCCGTCGCCGAGATTCGCGAAGATGTGTTTCGTGTGAGTAAATGGCGCTTGTCCGATCCAGGGAACGCCTTCGCCGCCCATCTGCGTGTAGGTGCTGGTGTTGCGATCCATCCAGATCGCCATGTAATGGCAGCCGATGCCCGCCATCGCGCGCGAGCCTTCGGGCACGACCGTCGACGTGTTATGCGGGCAGCCCGAGCAATAAAACGGCGTGCGCTCGGTGACCACGCGCGGCTTCGCGAGCGCTTTCTCCTTTGCATCGATCACGGCAAGGCGCATCTGCATCCGCGCCCGGATTTCCGCGGGCAACTCGAGCTTGCCGATCCGCTGTGCAATCGCTTTGGCGACGATCGCCGGTGAAAATTCATAGTGCGCCGGCAGGATCCAGTTGCCTTGCGGCACCGCCCATTCGCCGCCATCTTTCTCGTCGAACTTTCCGATCACGCGCGGAATGCGCTTGCCGGTGCCGATCCATGAAAACAATTCTTCCTTCACTGCGTACTCGAGCAGCTGGCGCTTTTCCTCGACCACCAGAATTTCTTCCAGACCTTCGGCGAATGAGCGCACCGCCGTTGCTTCAAGCGGCCACACCATGCCGCACTTGAACAATCGAATGCCGATGTCCTTGCACGTTTGCTCGTCGAGTCCAAGATCGGCCAGCGCCTGGCGCGTGTCGAGATACGCCTTGCCGCTGGCGACGATGCCGAAGCGTGCGTGCAACGAATCGATCACCGTGTGATTCAGTTTGTTGGCGCGGCAATACGCGAGCGCCGCGTACAGCTTGTAGTCAAGCAGCCGCGCTTCCATCTCGAGCGGGCCATCGGGCCAGCGGATGTTCAGTCCTGCGGGCGGCATTCTGAAATCGGCCGGGATAACGATGTCGAGGCGCTCGGGATCGACTATGACGGAGGCCGACGCTTCAACGACCTCGG
>JACCZX010000386.1 GCA_013695705.1 Burkholderiaceae bacterium
GAAAGGTGACGTTCTCCGCGGACTCGCTGTTCGACTTTGGCAAGGCCACTGTGAGTCCTGCAGGCAAGCAGGCGCTCGACAAGTTCGCTGCCGATCTAAAAGGAACTAACTTCGAGGTCATCACTGCAATTGGACACACTGACCGAATTGGCTCGCCTGCGTCGAACTTGGCGCTGTCAAAGCGCCGTGCCGACGCGGTGCGAACCTATCTGGTCGAATCCGCTGCGATTCCAGCGGCGAAGATCACCGCTCAAGGCAAGGGCGAGGCTGAGCCCATAACGAAAGCCGGTGATTGCAAGGGCAACAATGCGACCAAGCAGCTGATCGTGTGCCTGCAGCCCGATCGCCGCGTAGAGGTTGAAGTTTCGGGGACACAATAGCGGCGCCGGTTAAATGCTTGCGGGTGTTGGAGCGAGGCTCCGCACCCGACTAGCGCCGCAGCCAAGTCATTCGATGCGACGTGGTGGCTACGCGGTACCGCCGATCGTCAGCCCTTCGATGCGCAATGTCGGTTGTCCGACGCCGACCGGCACGCTTTGACCATCTTTGCCGCACGTACCAATGCCCGGATCGAGACTCATGTTGTTGCCGATCATTGTCACCTGCGTCAATGCATCGGGCCCGTTGCCGATCAACGTCGCACCCTTGATCGGATACGTGACCTTGCCGTTTTCGATCATGTACGCCTCGGCCATGCTGAACACGAACTTGCCGTTGGTGATATCAACTTGGCCGCCGCCAAAGTTCGTGGCGTAGATCCCTTTGCTGACCGATCGCACGATCTCTTCCGGGTCTTTATCGCCGGCAAGCATGTAGGTGTTGGTCATGCGCGGCATCGGCAGATGTGCGAATGACTCGCGCCGGCCGTTGCCGGTCGCTGGCACCTTCATCAGCCGCGCGTTAAGCGAGTCCTGAATGTAGCCGCGCAGTATCCCGTCTTCGATCATCACAGTGCGCTGCGTTGGATTGCCTTCATCGTCGACGCTCAGCGAACCACGGCGATTCTCGATAGTGCCGTCGTCGACGACGGTGACGCCCTTGGATGCAACGCGTTTCCCAATTCTGCCGGCAAAAGCGCTCGACCCCTTGCGATTGAAATCTCCTTCGAGTCCGTGGCCGATGGCTTCATGCAACAGGATGCCGGGCCAGCCGGGCCCGAGGACGACGGGCATGATGCCGGCAGGCGCCGGTCTTGCAGCGAGATTGACCAATGCCTGGTCGACTGCCTGTCGCGCGTACTCGGCCAGTCGCTCATCGGTGAAATACGATAGATCGTGTCGGCCACCGCCGCCGGTGTGTCCTTGTTCGCGTTTTCCATCCTGCTCGACGATCACCGTAAGGGACAGGCGCACCAATGGCCGCACGTCGGCAGCCAGCACGCCGTCGCTGCGCGCCACCAGAATCACGTCGTAATCGGCGCCGACGCTCGCCATCACCTGTTTGACGCGCGGGTCGCGCGCACGCGCGAGCTGCTCCACCTTCTCGAGCATCTTCACCTTCGAGACGGCATCAAGCGAAGCGACCGGATCAGCATCGGCGTAGCGCACCGGCTGCGAACGGACGGCGACCTTGGACGCAACTTTGACTTTGCCCTGGCCGTGTCGCGCGATCGAGCGCGCAGAGAGTGCTGCCTCGGTCAAGGAATCCAGTGAAATATCGTCTGAGTATGCGAACGCCGTCTTGTCGCCGACGACCGCGCGCACGCCGACGCCTTGTTCGATGTCGAAGCTGCCGCTCTTTACGATGCCCTCTTCGAGCGAATACGACTCGCTGCGCGAATATTGAAAATACAGATCGGCGTAGTCGGTGCGATGCTCGAAAATCGTGCCGAGCACTCGCTGCAGCTGCGACTCATCCAATTGATAGGGATCGAGCAACAGTTGTTTGGCAGTAGCAAGGCGGGCGAGGGCGGGATCGGAAATTTTCATCGAAGGCCTGGGTGAGGCGGCAATTGTACGAGGCTAGGACAGCACCCGATGCTCGAGAGCGGGGAGGGAAGCGCGCGAATCGGCGATCATTTGCGGGTCAATTTCGCCGAATACAACCCCTTCGCCATCGGCTCGTTCGGTTACGACCGCTCCCCACGGGTCGATCAACATCGTGTGGCCATAAGTCGAGCGCCCGTTCTTGTGTCTCCCACCCTGCGCCGGCGCCAGAACGTATGCCAGATTCTCAATCGCGCGTGCCCGCAGCAGTATCTCCCAGTGGGCACGGCCGGTGGTCGATGTAAACGCTGATGGAACGAGAATCAGATCGGGCCTCGACATTGCGCGATATAACTCCGGAAAGCGCAGGTCGTAGCAGATCGACAGGCCCACCAGCAGGCGCACGCCATCTTCAGTAGCGAGCTTGAAGCTCGCCACGTTGCTGCCGGGGG
>JACCZX010000450.1 GCA_013695705.1 Burkholderiaceae bacterium
CCACCCGGTAAACACACGCGCGAGTCCGCTGATGTCGGTATTCGTGTACGTCTCGACCGGCTGGCCGTTGACCAGCGCCGGCGTGCCGTCGAGGTTGAGCTGAATCAGTCCGATCGTAAAGAGCTGTGTGACCTCGCGCGCAAAGTTTTCATCGGGGACCGCGCCGGTTGCGGCGTTTGCTTTTCGGTTGCCGCGATGAGAAAGGTAGATGCCCATCATCGGGTTGGTTGCCACCGCCTCGATCAACTGCCGGTAGTTGCCGAAGGCGTGTTGGCCCAGCAGATCGGCGTAGTTGGCTAGCCCGTCGGAATAGGCGGCAATCGTGTTGTCGCCGCCCGACACGACTACCAACTCCGATAAAGCGAACTTGACGCGCTGGCGCAACTGATCGGGCGCCGGGATCGCCTGTTGCCAGAACGAGTCCTGCATGAAATTAAAGTTGGAAACGTTCGAACCCGCGACTAAATTGGCTTGCACGTATGGCAAATGCGCCGCCGCCGGCATTGCAAACTGCTCGTCGATCCACGCTGCGTAGCCGATCGATTGCACGCGCGCGATGTCGGCATCGCTGGGGCCAAACGTCGCCTGGGTGAGAAAGCGTGCGGCTTCGTCGGCAGTTGGCCCGGCTGACGGCGGCGCCGGCGCCGGCGCGGGGGCAGGTGCCGGCGCCGGTGTCGGTGCAGGTGAAGGTGACGAGCCTCCACCACCGCAGCCGGTGATACCCGCTATGGCGGTGACCACTGCCGCAGCAATAAGAATTCGCCCGACGTTGCGGGTAAGCATCTGGTCCATCACGTTCTCCCAATCCGTCGTCGAATGTGCACGGGCATGTACCGATGCGCGAAGAAGCTTTACAAACGGAAACACACGAAATGGTCAGTGACGTGATGGCGGGGTTAAGCGCTATCAAGTCGAATTTGGATGCTCCGAAATTACCGTAAGGCCGTAAAGCAGGCGCGTCATTCGGTATTGTTACAGACCTAACAGGAACGCATATGTCGAATCCGCTGATACAAAAGTGGGATGAGCCGTTCGGGCTGCCGCCCTTTGAACGCGTGCTTGCCGAACATTTCACCCCGGCCTTTGAACAGGCGATGGCTGCTCATCGTGTCGAAATACATCGCATCGCGAATGCATCTGCCGCGCCGACGTTTGAAAACACAATCGCCGCGCTTGATCGCAGCGGGCGCCTGTTGACGCGGACGGAGCAGTTGTTTTTCAACCTGACCGCATCGGAAACGTCACCGGAATTGCAGGTGGTTGAACGTGACATCGCCCCACAGCTCGCTGCGCATGAAAACGCCATCCTGGTCGATGAAAAATTGTTTGCGCGAATCGACGAGCTGCACGTTGCCCGCGCTGCGTCGTCCCTGAACACAGAGCAGCTTCGGTTGCTTGAGCGCGTGCACCTGGATTCGGTGCTGGCCGGCGCACGGCTGTCGCGCGAATCCAAGGCGCGGTTGAGTTGGATCGTAGAGCGCCTGGCGCAACTGCAGACTAGTTTTTCCCAGAACGTGCTGGCCGACGAAGCTGACGGCTGTCTGTGGCTTGAGCGTGAGGAAGATTTGAAAGGCCTGCCCGCTGAGCTACGCGCGGCTACCAGGACGGCCGCCGAGGAGCGCGGCCGACCGCAGGCGTGGGCAGTTACATTGAGTCGCTCGCTAGTGGTCCCGTTTTTGACGTATTCCGAGCGGCGCCATCTGCGCCAGCAGGCGTTTAATGCGTGGACACGTCGTGGAGAAAACGATGGCGCCCACGATAACCGGCCGATCGCGCGGGAAATTTTGGCGCTTAGAGCCGAGCAGGCGCGGCTCAATGGGTACGCAAGTTTTGCAGATTACGCGCTGGTTGATCGTATGGCCGGCAAACCTGCCGCGGTGGCCGAGTTGCTGGCTAAAGTGTGGGAGCCAGCAAAGGCAAAAGCGGCAGAGGAGTTGGATGCGCTGCGCGCTGTTGCTGTGGCGAGCGGCGAACCGGCCGACATCGCCCCATGGGATTGGCGCTTTTATGCCGAACGCGTTCGCAAGTCGCGTTACGACATCGACGACGCGATGGTCAAGCCGTATTTCTCGCTCGATCGCATGGTGACAGCGGCGTTTGATTGCGCGCAGCGGCTATTCGGCATCGAGTTCGTTAGACGGCCCGACATTGCCGCGTATCACCCCGACGTACGCGTGTATGAGGTGAGGCGCGGCGAATATCCGATCGGTGTGTTTCTGCACGACAATTTTGCGCGGCCGACCAAGCGCGGCGGCGCATGGATGAGCAGCTACCGATCGCAGTCACGCATCGACGGCGATGTATTGCCGATCGTCGTCAACAACAACAACTTTGCCAAAGGGTCTCCTACCCTACTGTCGCTCGACGACGTGCGCACGCTGTTTCACGAATTCGGCCACGGCCTGCACGGCCTGCTTTCGCAGGTGACTTACGAACGTCTGTCCGGAACGCGCGTGCTGCGCGACTTCGTCGAACTGCCGTCGCAGTTGTTTGAGCACTGGGCGCTCGAACCCGAGGTGTTAAAAAAACATGCGTTGCACGTCGACACGGGAGCGCCGATTCCAGACGATCTGATCAAGCGCCTGCAACATGCGCGCCGCTTCAATCAGGGATTCGAGACTGTCGAATACACGGCGTGTGCACTGGTTGATATGGCCCTGCATGCACGCAGCGGTGAGGAGGTCGACATTATCCAGTTCGAGCGCGACGAGCTTGCTCGCCTTGGCATGCCGCGCGAGATGGTGTTGCGCCACCGGTTGCCGCATTTCTCGCATCTGTTTTCGAGTTCCAGTTATGCCGCCGGATATTACGTTTACTTGTGGGCCGAAGTACTTGACGCCGATGGTTACGACGCGTTTGTCGAGGCGGGTGACCCCTTCGATCCGGCAGTTGCCGGGCGGCTGCTCAAGTACGTTTACTCGTCAGGCAACACAATCGAGCCAAGCGCTGCGTATCGCGCATTTCGTGGCCGCGATGCGGAGGTGGAGCCGCTGCTGGTCCAACGTGGATTGATCGAAGAAATGGAAGCGGACTGAGAGCCTAGCCGACTTCCTACCAGCCGAGGATTGTTACATTGAAAACGCGCTCGATAAACCAGAGCGCGGCTACGGTCGCGATCAGCGCCGAGCCGAATACGAGCACCCAGCGCGGGTAACCGCTCCATCGCCGCAGCGTGGCAAGCACAAAGAACGCGCCGGCCACGATCGCAAGCTGGCCGACCTCGACGCCCAGGTTAAAGCCCAGCAGAGCCAGCGCCAGCTCGCCGCGCGGCAGCGACAACGGCGCCAGCACTTCTGCGAATCCGAAGCCGTGGACGAGGCCGAACGCGAAGGCAACCGCGGGCAGGCGCCGCGTGACGAGCGACCATATGTTGTTGAGCGCCGTCAAGACAATCGTCAACGCGATCAGCGGCTCGATCACGCGCGCCGGAATTCGAATCACGCCGAAGGTCGCTAGCGCCAGGGTCAACGAATGCGCGAGCGTGAATGCGGTCGCGACCCAGATCACCGTGATCAGCGCGCTCGCCACATCGTCTCGCCCAACCCAGCGGCCCGCGCTCCGCTGCAGCACGGCCGGCAGCAGCAGGCACAGCAGGAACAGCACGTGGTCGAACCCGCCTGCGATGTGCGCGACGCCGGTCGATAAGAATCCGGCAAAGCCACTCGGCGTTTCAGCCCCGGAGTCTGCGGCCGCAAGCGTCACGGTCGCTCCCGGCTCGAGGA
>JACCZX010000362.1 GCA_013695705.1 Burkholderiaceae bacterium
GCTCGACACCGGGGCCGTACGGTCAGCCACGTTAGCTCCGTGTGCTGCTTGAGGCGAAGCGTGAAAAGTGACTTGTGTCGCCGCGTCTTCAATAAGTGAATGTGTGTACGGCGGCGTAGCAGAAGCCGCCGTACACAGCGCCCACCAAGCAATGGTTGATCCGCGCAGGGCGAGGTTGACTTCCACCGGCTAGAGCGTTGCAAGTTCGCCCAGAGCGATGGGTTTTACACTCAGCGCAGCAGCGTGCGCCTGTTGATCTGCGTGATAGCTTGACCGCACCAGCGGGCCGCACGCGGCGTGCATGAAGCCCATCTTGGCCGCTTCGGACTCGAACATGCGGAACGTGTCGGGATGTACGTACCGCAGGACCGGCAAGTGGTGCGTGCTTGGCGATAAATATTGGCCGATGGTCAGCATATCAACCTGATGCGCCCGCAGGTCGTGCATGACCTGCACGATCTCGTCATCGGTTTCGCCCAATCCGACCATCACGCCACTCTTGGTCGGCACATTTGAGACGCTGCGCTTGAAATCTGCGAGCAGCTTGAGTGAATGTGCATAGTCAGATCCCGGCCGCGCATGGCGGTACAGGCGCGGTACAGTTTCCAGGTTGTGATTCATCACATCGGGCGGCGCTGCTTCAAGAATTGCCAGCGCGCGATCAAGCCGACCGCGAAAATCGGGCACCAGGACTTCGATGCGCGTCGCCGGCGCCAGCTCTCGCGTCGCGCGGATGCAGTCGACGAAGTGCTGCGCACCACCATCTTTCAGATCGTCGCGGTCGACCGAAGTGATCACAACGTACGAAAGCTTCAACGCCGCAATCGTGCTCGCCAGATTGAGCGGCTCGTTCATATCGAGCGGGTCGGGTCTGCCGTGGCCGACGTCGCAAAATGGACACCGCCGCGTGCACTTGTCGCCCATGATCATGAACGTCGCGGTGCCTTTGCCGAAGCATTCGCCGATATTCGGGCACGATGCTTCTTCGCACACCGTGTGTAGATTGTGTTCGCGCAGGATGGTCTTGATTTCGTAAAAACGCGTGGCAGGTGAGCCGGCCTTGACGCGAATCCACTCGGGTTTTTTCAGCGTTTCGCCTGCCGGCACGGGGGTGATCGAAAATTTCTTGAAGACCTTGCCGGTCTTGGCCTCGCCTTTTTTCTTGGCGAAATCGAGTGCGGGGGCAAGTATGTCCATCAGGCCGTGAGTCTAGCGAAAGCTGTTGCAGGCGCTGCGTCGGCCGCAGAAATCGATAAATGCGCCCGCAGACGTTCGCTCAACCGCGTGCCGACGGTATTGCAATCGGTGTGGACGCCGAGCGTAGCCAGATCGACCACCTGCAGCCCGGCGTAGCCGCACGGATCAATCAGCGAGTAAGGGGACAAATCCATCGCCACATTCAGTGCAACGCCATGATAGCTACGCCCGCCGGCGACCTTGATCCCGAGCGCGGCAATTTTCGCGAGGCCGGTAAACGGCGGCGGCGCCTTGGACGGGTGCGGCGCGAACACGCCCGGCGCCCCGCTGACGCGGCGGCTTTCAATGCCGAGCGACTGCAGCGTCTGTATCACCGACTGTTCGATTCGAAAAACCAATTCTTTGACATAGATGCCGAGACGACGCAGATCGAGCAGCGGATAAGCGACCACCTGGCCGGGCCCGTGGTAGGTGATTTGTCCACCACGATCGCTTGCAACGACTGGAATATCGGTGGCAGCGAGCAAGTGTTGGCGTCGTCCAGTCTGGCCCAGCGTGAAAACGGAAGGGTGTTCGACCAGCCATAGTTCATCTTCGGTCTGTGGCCCGCGATGCGCGCTGAATTCGCGCATTGCGTGCCAGGTACTGACGTAGTCGGCGCAGCCGAGCTGTCGCAATATCATCGAACTGCGAACATCTACAAAACAACCTTGACCATCGGATGACTCGTCAGCGCACGATACAAATTGTCGAGCTGTTCGCGCGATGTCGCGTTGATGGTTGCGGTCACCGATAGATAGTTGCCATCCTTCGAGGTCCGCATCTCGAGCGTGCTGGCGTCAAAATCGGGTGCGTGCGCATGCACGACTTCGACCATCGCCTGCGCAAAATTGTCGACGCGGCGGCCCATGATCTTGATCGGGAACTCGGTTGGAAACGTCAGTCCTGGCGGACGCGGCGTCAGCTCTGACGGCTTGGGTTCGTCGTTCATGCCGCGCGCTGAGTGGTGCGAGTTATTGAGAGATGGCCGGCTCGCTCTGCCGCCCATTGCTGAGCGTCCAGGGCTTTTGCCTGTTGAAACCACGCGTGCATGCTGCGATACATGGGGCCGGGTTTTCCGGAACCCACCCCGACGCCGTCGAGCGAGACGATTGCGAGCATCTCGCGCCCTGATGAGCTCAGCCAGATTTCGTCAGCCGCGCGCAACTCGGCGGCAGCGATTGGCCGCATATCGACTTCGACACCGTGCTGCTGGGCAATGTGCGCAATGCCGTCGACCGTAATGCCGGGCAGGATCTGCACCGTTTGCGGCGGCATGCTGATAACGCCGCTTTTTACAACGCTGACATTGGTGCTCGACCCTTCGGTCAGGAAACCGTCGCGCAGCATCACGGTCTCGCTCGCTCCGTTGTCGATCGCGTACTGCTTCATCAGCACGTTGCCGAGCAGCGACGTGCTTTTGATATCGCAATGCAGCCAGCGCTCATCGGCGTGCGTAACGGCACTGACCCCCTGCTCGATCTGCTCGACTGGAATCGCCGGCCATGGCGACGTGTTGACAAACACGGTCGGTACAGCGCCCGCCGGAAATGGATGGTCGCGCTTGGCAACGCCGCGCGTAACCTGCACATAGACAAGCTGGCGCGTCCAAGGGTGGCGCTCGATCGCTTCTGCGATCAGATTAAGCCAATGTTCAACGCTGAACGGATTGTCGATCCGGACCATGTCCAGACTGCGCTGCAGGCGCGCGAAGTGTTGGCGCGCGCGAAACGGTGCGCGTAGATCATCGACGGTGTCGACGGCTATAACTTCATAGATTCCGTCGCCAAAAATAAAGCCGCGATCGAGCACCGACACCTTGGCTTCGGTTAACGCGGTCCATTCGCCGTTCAGGTAGCACGTCGCTTGTTGCCACTCGATTGCCGACGGCTCGAATGCTGCCTGCTCGGTTCCCGCCGGATCAGCCACTGCGATTTCTCCACCACAGGACGATGGCATCGTACGCGCGGCGCCATAGTCCGCCCGAGTCAACACGCTCGAGCGCGACCACCGGCACATCGGCAACCGGACGCCCGCTAGCGCTGATCATCATTCGCCCGATCGTTTCGCCTTCCTGCAACGGTGCGATCAATGGATCGGGACGCTCAATCAATAATTTCAGCGGATTAGCGCCAAGGGTTCGTAACTCGTCGGCGGCCATGGTTACGTAGACATCGCGGTCGACACCTACTGGCACGACGCTGCGGCTGCCTTTCCAGATTTCGCTTTGTGCCAGGACATCACCCCGACGATACAGCTGCACCGTATCAAATGCCGCGTAGCCGTGATTGATCAGCCGCAACGTTTCCTGCGTGCGCGCCGAATCGCTCTGCGCGCCCAGCACCACGGCGACCAGGCGGCGCTGAAAGCTGCGCTCTCCCTGACCCTGCGCGCGCGCGGTGGTGGCAACGACCGACCAGCCGGCGGCAGAGAGCTGCCCGGTCTTCATGCCATCCACCTGTGAGTCGGTCCACAAAAGCCGGTTGCGATTTGCCTGCGACACGTTGTTGTAGGCAAATTCGCGCTGAGCGAACAGCGGTGCGTGTTGCGGAAAATCGGTCAGCAAGCGGCGCGCGAGAAGTGCGAGATCTTCCGCACTCGAATAATTTTGTGGATCGGAGTGTCCAGTCGGGTTTGCAAAGTGCGTGTTGCTCATGCCAAGGCGGCGTACTTCGGCATTCATGCGCGCAACGAAGTTGTCGGTGCTACCGGCGCTGTGCTCAGCGAGCGCGATTGCCGCATCGCTCGCCGAAACGGTCAGCATCCCTCTCAACAACTGGTCTACGCTGACGACGCGACCCGGCTCCAGATACATGCGCGCGCCGAGCTTGCCCGGCACTGCGAACGCGGCGGGCGACACCGCAACGACATCGCCCAGGTTGATTCGACTCTCGTTGAGCGCGGTAAACACGACGTAAGCCGTCATCAACTTCGTGAGCGACGCTGGCTCGAGGCGGATAGACGCATCGTAGGCGGCCAACCGCGCACCGCTGGTGGCGTCGATCAGAATCCATGAGCGCGCCGCCAGCAGCGGCGCCGGCTGCGCATCCACATTCGTCGCCGCAAGCAGCAGGAACGCGCAGACCAATGGTAAAACCGGGCGGTACATCGCAGAAAGGTGACGGGAGATGATGACTGGTACGGCCAATTGGAACGTGCGGTCGTTCGGCGGTTCAATCAAGCCATGTGGCGCGCGAACACTGACTCAACCGCGGCGACGCAGCGCTTTCAGGTAATCCTGTGCTGCGTCCGGGCCGAGCGACGCCGAAATCAAACGCTCGGCCTCACGTACACAGCTACGAAAGTCTTCGATCGTGCGGCAGTTTTCGATGCGTGTGACCAATGCGCGCGCGTCCAGCCCAGAGAGCTCGTTAAATCCGCGAATCGCGCGCCGCTTGACCTCGTCAAGCGTTATCGGGTCGCGGTCGTTGAGCCCGGTTGTGCTCGGTCCGCCGAGTGCGGACGAGTTCCCGGTTTCGGTATCACCATTGATGGTCGGCACGTCGAGCGCGCTCAAGTACAAAACACGCTGAATCAAGCCGCCTGATTCCAGACTGACAATTGCGGCCTCGATTTCGCCGGGTTTCACCATGATCGATAGATCATCGACGTTGCGCTTGCCGTCGATCATGATCAGCACGCGGCGCGTCGTCATCGGCAACTGCGCGCTGCGCAAGGAAATCTCTGCGATGCCGCGGGGTGTTTTCAAGAAGACAAGGGTGCCGTCCATTTGAGACTTTTAATCAGTTTGCAAGGCCGAGTCAATTGCAGAGACGCCTTGAATATGCGCGCTTATCAACCGCTTCAGCAGCCCAAGCCGGCGGTGAAAAAAATGATCGGCTCCCGGGATGACAACGACCGGCAGCTCCTGCGGGCGCGCCCAATCCAGCACGTCAGCCAGTGGAATCGTTTCGTCGCGCTCGCCGTGAATCACCAGTGCACCAGGCGCCACGTTGGGCATCGGCCATTTAACCGCAGCCGCCCCGATCAGCACCGTTGTTTTGACCGTTCGACGAGAAGCTAAGAGCGCATGCGCCGCGCTGGCTGCCACGAAACTGCCAAACGAAAAGCCGGCGACGGCAACCGGCAGTTCACCATCGAGCCTGGGCCGCACTTGCGCGAGCTGCGGAACGGTTTCGATCACGTACAAGAAATCGTCGGTCTCACCGCGTCCTTCGTCGTGCGCACCGGCTGAAGCACCGACCCCACGAAAATTGAGTCGCACGGCAAGCCAGCCCATGCCGGCAAACGTGCGCGCAATTGTGGCCACCACCTTGTTATCCAGCGTGCCGCCAAATAGCGGATGCGGATGCCCGATGGTGACGATTCCGCGCGGCGGGCCCGTCGGCCAATCCAACACAAGCTCAATGGGTCCGATGGCGCCATCGATCACCACTTTCTCGCCGGGCGCAGGCATTACGTCCTACTTCGCCGCGCTCTTCGCCACTGCCGTCAAATGCGAAGCCGCTCGACGACCTCGCCCTGTACCAGATGCTTGTCGACGATTTCGTCGATGTCGTGCGCATCGACATACGTGTACCAAACTCCTTCGGGGTACACGACGACGCACGGGCCTTCCTCGCAACGATCGAGACATCCGGACTTGTTTATGCGGATTTCGCCTTCGCCGTTAAGGTCGAGTTCCTTGATGCGCGCTTTTGCGTGCTTCTGCATCTCGGCAGCGTTGTGCCGGGCGCAGCATGCCGAGCCATCCTCGCGCTCGTTAAGACAGAAAAATACGTGACGCCGGTAATAGCTCATCGGCAAATTATAAGGACGCTGGCCTAGTACGACTTTCGACGCTATTCGGCGACGCCATCACTGCTAATCCCAACCCGAGCACAAATGGCCAAAGTACCGAGAGCCAGTGCGCCAGCGCGTTGAAGTTCAGCAACTGGCCCTGGTGCCAGCCACTGATTGCATCGATGTAATACGGGTTGTCAGGCACAAGATTGACCGCCACCACGAGTGCGATGAGTGCCAGCATCGCGAAGCGCGCGCACCATGTGCGCGGCGCCGCACTTGCCGCCAGCAGTGACAGCAGCCCAAGCGCCAGGCCACCGTATACGCCGGGCGTCAGCCATGCCAGCGCGCGCTCGGGACCGAACTGCACGGCATTGGCCAGCGTCTTCGACGCCAATGCGACAAACAGCAGCACCAGCAGTAGACGCACGCGCGGTGCGCGTGGACGCATCGTGCTGGCCAGTGTCAATCCGACCGCGAGCATTGCTGCAGCGACGACGAACGCTTCAGCGAGAACGAACTCGGCGACGCCGAATTCGCCGTCGGTTTCAGTAAAGGCGAACAGGGCCGAGTAGAGCCACGCCGGCGAACCGCCCAGTGCGCTAAATATCGCGCCAAGCTCCTCGCTAATGTCACCATTGCCAAACAACATCGGCTCTGGATAAGCCTGTGCCGCGGGCCATAGGGCGACGATCAGCAGCAGCATCGAGGCGTGCCGCTCGAACCATCGCAGCCGCCAATCGGCCAAGCGCCCACGATCGATCACGCTCGATGCAAGGGGTGCCGCGATCAGCGCTCCCAGCAGTGCGCCGGCAGCGTTGGTCGACAGGTCGAGATTGGAGGCAATGCGCGTCGGCAGATAACTCTGCAGCGCCTCAATCAACCCGGCCAGCGCGAGCCCCGCGAACAGGGTGATCGGCACCGCTACCCATCCGCGCCTGGCAGGATGCAGCGCCAGGACCAACAGCGCGCCGAATGGCACGTATGCCATCACATTGACCGCAAGATCAAAGTTGGTCACATGCGCGGGTATCGGCGCTGATAGATAAGCAAATGGGTTGAGCCCGAGATCGCGCCAGCCGCTCCACGGTGCCAGGCCCGAATACACCAGCAGCAACGCGTACACCGCGCATGCGGTGCGCGCCAGCGGTGAAGCGCGCGAATGCCACGGCTTGGCGCTGAAAGTCGAAGTGTTCATGCAATATCGATTGTCGGATGCGTATCGCCATCTGACAACCTCTACTGTACCGATGCTAGATTTGACCACTTCATCGATGAGGCGATCGCTTGGATGCAACCCTGACTTCGAAGCCGCTCGCGGGTGGGCTTGCTCCGGTAGCGCTCGCGGCAGACTACATCGAGCAGGCATTGGCGCCTGCGTGGCCGGGCGCCTGCACAGTCGAAGCAGTGGCAAGCACCGTGTCGACGAGCGAAGACTTGAGTGTTCGAGCGCGTGCGCAACAGCCAACCGCGTGCCTGTTGCGCGCCACCGACTTTCAAACCGGAGGTCGTGGCCGCCACCAGCGCGCATGGCGCGCAGCGCCCGGCGATGCGCTTTTGTTTTCCATTGCGATACCGATAGCTGTCGTGCCGCCAACGTTGCCGGCGGTAACGCTGGCGTGCGCCGTTGCGCTTGCGGAGTCGCTCGCTGCGAACGGCGTGGTCGTGCAGATCAAATGGCCGAACGATATTCGCGTTAGTGGATACAAGCTGGCCGGCATCCTGACCGAGCTGGTCAGCGATCGCAGTGCGCGTTACACACTGATCATCGGCGTCGGCATGAATTTTCGCCTCGATGAAAAAACGCGGTGCGCGATCGGGCAGCCGGCAATGGCGCTCGATCAAATATTGGGCACGGCAGGCGAGCAAGAACGAGAGCGCTGGATTGGCCGGTTGGGCGGCGCCATCATCGGGGCGGCGATGCAATTTTGTCGTGACGGGTTCGAGCCGTTTCGCGATCGATTCAATCGTTTGCTCGAAGCGCGGGGCGAGATCGTCGACGTGCTGGATATCGACCGTAACGATCATCCTGGCTTGAGCGGGCGCGTGATCGAGGTCGATTCTGTCGGGCGCCTGGTGATCGAGTCGGGCGGGATACGCCACTGCATCAGCGCGGGCGACGTTTCGATACGAGCCGCGAGCCGATGACGTTATTGATCGACGTCGGCAACTCGGCGATCAAATGGTCGCTGCTGGATCATGACGGTCACCTTGTAAGCCCGCAACGACTATTGCATCGGGGCGCGCCTGACATTGCATCTATGCTGATCAAGCGGTGGCGCGGCAACGTAGCGCCCGGCACGCCGATGCTTGCGTGCAACGTCGCGGGCCCGCGTCTAACCGAGATAGTTGAAGCGGTAGCGCTTGCGCTCAACCTCGGCACAGTTAGCTGGCTGCAATCGCAGGCTCGTTTCAATGGGCCGATTGTTCTGAACAACGGATACCGTGATCCGCGCCAGCTTGGCGCCGACCGCTGGCACTGCATGCTCGGGGCGGGAGCGTCGGCGCAATTTCCCCTCGTCGTGGTCAACGCTGGTACGGCGACGACTGTCGATTGCATCGACGCAGTTGCGGAGGCAACACCGAACGTCGGCGAATTCATCGGCGGCTTCATCGCGCCCGGCATGCGCTTGATGCTTGAATCGCTGGCGCGTGAGACGGCCTGCTTACCTGCGGCGACCGGCGCGGCCACGGGTTTCCCGGATCACACCAACGCGGCAATCGTCAGCGGCGTCCTTGCGTCGCAAGTCGGAATGATTCATCACGTTTGGCACCGCTTTGCGATACGCCTGGGTACCGCACCGCGCCTGATTCTGACCGGCGGCAACGCAGAGGAGTTGCTGTCGCGCCTGTCGATCGAGAGCGCCGGTATCGAACATAATCTGGTTTTGCGCGGCCTCGCGCTGCGCGCGCAGTTTGATTTATCCGATAACCCGAGCCGCTAATGAAGCTTGCATTCCTCGTCTTGCTGCTGATCAACCTCGCTCTGTTCGGGTGCCAGCAGGGCGCGTTCGGCCGATTTGCCGAAAGCGGCCGCGAACCCGAGCGCGTCGCTCGTCAAATCGAAACCGAGCGCTTTCGCGTTCTGAGCGAGAAGGAAGTGCAAAAACTGCGCGAGCGCGCGAGCCAGGCGAAGGGCGGCGATTCGACGATCGGGCAATAGGCGTCTGCTTGTTCGCGCAGGCGCCGTTAATTTTAAAAATCGTTTTGAGCCGGCTCAGGCCAGCGGCCCCTTTGGGAAATAGTGCGCGTACGCCGCTGGCTGACTTACCTGCACGGAGTTGTGCCAGTACATAACCCGCTTTGCCCACGCTTTCTGCGAGGCAATCACCTTGGCAAACAGCGGATTGCCCGCTGAGTGCTTCTCGATGATCGTGTCCCAGGCTTTAAGTTGCGCGTCCAGGATTGGCTTTGGCGTGCGATAGACCTTGACCTTGTCCTTGGTCTGCAGGTCCATGAAGTCTTGCGACATGCGGTGCATCGACTTCCACAACATGTCCGAGTGCGCGGCGTGCGGCACGTATTTCAAGATCGCCTTGATCTCCTCAGGCAACGCGTCGTGCTTTGCCTTGTTGAACATAACCTCGCAAAAATTGTTCGCCATGTGGTAACTCTGCTGCAGGTAGAACTTCGCCACATCGGGAAATCCCATGATGCGATCGTCGGTGGCGCTTGCAAATTCCGCGCCGTCGAGCAGGCCGCGGTCGAGCGCAGGCACGATGTCGGCGGGCGCCATCTGCACCGCCGACATGCCCAGTGCGGTAAACATCTCCACCGCTAATCCCGACGTGCGAAATTTGAGGCCTTTCAGATCAGCCGGGGTTTTGATTTCCTTTTTGAACCAGCCCATCGGCTCGCATGGCACTGGTCCGCCGAGGTAGCTCACGATGTCTAGCCGCGCGGCTTGTTGAATCTCGGCGAACAACTGCTTGCCGCCGCCGTACTCGACCCAGCCCATCAGTTGGTTCGCGTCCATGCCGAAGTCCGGTCCGGCTCCGTAAAGTCCGAACGCGACGTTCTTGCCGAACCAGAAGGCCGGGATGCCATGACCGCCGTCGAGCACACCCTTGCTGACCGCATCGACGAGTTGCAGACCCGGTACGACTGCGCCGGCGGGCAGCATCTCGATTTTCAGTCGACCGCCGGTTAAGTCGGCGGCCTTCTTGCACCAATCGACAGCGCACTCGTGGTAGATGAACTTGAGCGGCCACGTGCTCTGGAAGCGCAGCGTGATCGGTGTTTGCGAGCGCGCGATCATCGGGAATGCGAGCGCGGTGGCGCCGCTCGCCGCGCTCGCCGCGAGAAACCTGCGGCGCGTCCGCGTCTTCGGGCTCATATTGACGGTACGACCTTCGCGTTGCGTCATTGCGCTTTCCCTTTGGAGATGCTGCCGGTTGTGTTCAAACGCTAGTCGCCGGTCATGCCGTCGCCGATTCGACCTTACTGCTGGTCGCAAATCCTGCGCTTTTCGCGAAGATGTTCGGCTTGCGATAAATAGCGAGGATCGTGCAGCCTTCTTCACTGTACGTTTCGTGCATCGAATTCGAATACCGCCAGACGTATTCGCCCTGGCGGGCGATTCCGTCGTGGTCGGAGAACGAGCCTTCGAGCACCCAGGACTGCTCTATCTCGGGATGCATGTGGAACGGCAACCGCGCTCCGGGTTGCCATTTGAGAAGGCAGGTCATCTCGCCAGCCTCGACGTTCTGGTAAAGCACCTTGATCTCGATCCCCGGGAATTGCGACGGGGTCCAGTCCATGTCCTGCGGCTTAACGTAATTGGAGCCGTTCGGCGTAGGGTTCAGCTTGAGCGTCTTCTCGCGCCACTGCTCAATTTGTTCCGGGGTGAGCTGGGTTGCCATGTTGACCTCCCGTGTTGACCTGCATCCGGCCGCCAAGCGAGAATGCGGCATCGGACGAGTATGCCCATTGGGAAACACACAGTCAACATGCGCTTTGCGGTCTTCATCTACGACGGCGTAGAACCAGTGGACCTTGCCACCTACGGCGTGCTTTCGATGGCGCGGCGTGTAGCGCCACAGATCTCGATGTTTACCGTTGCGCCTAGCGCGGGTGAAGTGAAAATGGCGAACGGCCTGCGAGTGATCGCCGACCACGGCTTCGACGATTGCCCGCGCTCCGATGCGCTCATCGTCACGGGAG
>JACCZX010000006.1 GCA_013695705.1 Burkholderiaceae bacterium
CGCTGGCGCGCAGCGCGATACCTTCTTCAAGAATCCTGGCGCCTTCGTTGACCAGCGCATACACGCAGCGCTGGACAATTTCCTCGTCGTCGATCGTGCGTGGAGTCATGCCGATTTGCTCGCGATAGCGAGCAATCAGGTCATTGATGTCGGGATCGATGCGCGGCGTGCGCTCGCCTTGTTCGTATCGATACCATCCTTTGCCGGTCTTTTGGCCGAGCCTGCCGAGCTCGACGACCCGGTCGCCGACGCGACTGTAAGCGACGTGCGTCTTTTCAACGTATCGGCGCTGGCGGATTGCGTAGCCGATATCGAGACCGGCGAGGTCGCCCACCGCAAACGGCCCCATCGCCATTCCGAAGCGCACCATGGCCGCGTCGATTTGCTGCGGCGATGCACCCTCGTCGACCAGAAACATCGATTGACGCACGTAGTGTTCGAGCATCCGGTTGCCGATAAAACCGTCGCACACGCCCGACACCACGCCGACCTTTTTCAACTTCTTTGCGAGCTGCATCACGGTCGCAAGAACGTCGGCGCCGGTCCTGCGCCCACGCACCACTTCGAGCAGCCGCATCACGTTGGCCGGGCTGAAGAAGTGAGTTCCGATCACGTCTTGCGGGCGCGCCGTCGCGGCGGCGATCTGATCCACGTCGAGCGTCGACGTGTTGGTCGCCAGAATCGCACCGCGCTTCATCACCGCATCGAGCCGCTTGAAAACATCCTGCTTGACGGCCATATCTTCGTAGGCGGCTTCGATCACGATGTCCGCGCTACTAAGCGCGTTGAAATCGAGCGTAGGTGAAATCAACGCCAGCCGGCGCTCGACTTCATCCAGCGTCAAGCGGCCATTCTTTGCGGATGCTTCCCAGTTGCCCCGGCACATCGCAAGGCCGCGGTCGAGTGCCGCTTTATCCTTTTCGAACACGGTCACCGGCACGCCGATATTGGCAAAACTCATCGCAATGCCGCCGCCCATCGTGCCAAAACCGATCACCGCCGCCCCTTTGATGGGCCGCGTGCGCGTGTCATCGGACACGTCAGGAATCTTGGAAGCCGCACGTTCGGCGAAAAACGCGTGTCGCAGCGCTTTCGATTCGGGCGACTGCACCAGCTCGATGAACAGCTCTCGCTCGAACGCCAGGCCATCGGCGAACGGCCGTTTGGCTGCTGCTTCGACAGCGTCAATGCATCGATTGGGTGCCGGCATTCCGCGCGTGCGTTTCGTAACCTGCTCGCGCGCGGCAGCGAAGAACGCATCGATATCCTGGCTGCCGTGCAACACCGCAGTGGCGTCGCGCAGCTTGGGTGCTGCGCCTTTGCTCGCAACTTTCCTTGCAAATGCGAACGCTTCGGCGAACGACGTTTTGCTTACGATGCGCTCGATCAACTTGTGCTTCAGCGCGTCGTCGGCATTGATCGGGTCACCGTTGACGATCATCTGCAAAGCTTTGTCGATACCGACCGCGCGCGGCAGCCGCTGCGTTCCACCCGCTCCGGGCAGTAATCCGATTTTGACCTCGGGCAAGGCAAGCATGGCGTCTGCCGTTGCAATCCTGTAATGGCAACCGAGAGCGAGCTCCAGCCCGCCGCCCATGCAGACACCATTGATTGCGGCAATGACGGGCTTGACAGAACGTTCGACGTTGTCGATCACCTGCATCAACGTGGGTTCGGCCAACGCGGCAGGCGTGTTGAACTCCTTGATATCAGCGCCGCCGGAAAATACTTTGTGAGTGCCGGTAATGACGATCGCCCGGACATCGTCATCGTGCAACGCGCGGCCGAGGCCGTCGATCAACGCCTTGCGCGTCGCGTGTCCGAGCCCGTTCACCGGCGGAGAATCAAGCTGCAACACGGCGATTTCGCCGCGCCGCTCGTAATGTGTCGTCATCGCTTATTTCACTCAAACGCCGCTCAGACTTCGAGCCATTCCTGTCGGATCAAGTTGTTTGCCTTCAAATCTTCAGGCGTGCCCTCGAACACCATGTGGCCGTGGCCCATCACATAGATTCGCTGCGAGATTTGCAATGCGATTGTCAATTTTTGTTCGATCAGCAATACCGAAACGCCGCGCTGCCTCAACCGCTGCAAAAATTGCGAAACCATTGCAACGATCAATGGCGCCAGGCCTTCGGTGGGTTCGTCGATGATGATCAGTTCAGGGTCACCCATCATCGTACGCGCCAGGGTAAGCATCTGTTGCTCTCCGCCCGAAAGCACCCCCGCCTCGGTTCGAGCGCGCTGGCGCAGTGACGGGAAAAGCTGATACGTCTGTTCGAAAGTCCACTTTCCGACGCGCCGTCCCTTTACGCCCAATCGCAGATTCTCCTCGACCGTCAGGGTTGGAAATATGTCTCGGCTTTCCGGAACGTAGCCAAGCCCCAGGTGCGCGATCTCGTGCGTCTTCAACTGCGTCAAATCGCGCCCGTTGAATTCGACGCTCCCGGTGCAATCGACCAACCCCATGATGGCCTTGGCTGTAGTTGATCGTCCGACACCGTTGCGCCCGAGCAGGGATACGATCTCGCCGCGTTTTACCGTCAGGTCCACACCGTGCAGCACGTGGCTCTTCCCGTAATACGCCTGCAGGTTGTCGACGTGCAGCACTACGCCGTTTCCGTGTGGCCAAGATAAGCTTCGTGAACCGCGCGATTGGCTCGAATTTCGTCGGGCGTGCCGGTCGCGATCACCTGCCCGTAAACCAGCACGGAGATACGGTCCGCCAGATCGAACACCACGCTCATGTCGTGCTCGACCATTAACAGCGTCCTGTCTCGCGTCACGTCACGAATCAGGTCGACGGCACGTTTGCTCTCCGCGCGGCTCATGCCCGCGGTTGGTTCGTCGAGCAAGATGACATCGGCACCGCTGGCGATCGTGACGCCGATTTCGAGCGCGCGCTGCTCGGCGTAGGTCAACAATCCAGCTGCGATATCGCGCCGCCGCTTGAGCCCGACCCGCTCAAGAATCGAGTCAGCCCGTTCCTCGGCGTCGGTCAGACGATTCAGGTTGCGCCAGAACGAGTATCGATAGCCGAGCGCCCACAACACCGAACAGCGAAGATTCTCGAACGCCGAGAGCCGATGAAACAGATTCGTGATCTGAAAGCTGCGCGACAAACCGAGTCGGGTGATCTGATACGGCGACAGATGGGTGATGTCGCGCCCCTTCAGCGTTAGACGACCCGAGCTCACGTCAAAGCGACCGCTGATTAGATTGAACAGCGTCGACTTGCCGGCACCGTTCGGACCGATGATGGCGTGGCGTTCACCGCGCGCAATGTTCAGCGAAACGCCGCGGATGATTTCGGAGCGGCCAAAACATTTGCCGATGTTGTGCAGCTCAAGCGCTGCTGGAACTGTGGAGCTCATGCGTTGTCGCGAATCGAGTCTTCGATCTCCACCTGCACTGCGTCCCATTGCCGCTTGAAGCCGCGCCGATAAAACTCGAACGCGACCGCGGCCGCAGCGAGGATCGAGCCCGCAAACACCCAGCCGGGCGCGCGCGTGGTATCGAACGGAAGGCCGAACAGCCGCACTTCGGGACCCTGCCCGACGTTTAGCGTGACGTGGTACATCAATTCGATCAGCAATACCGTACCGAAGGTTAGCGCCAGTGCAGCCATCAGCAACCCGAAGTACGAGTCACGCAGGCGCGCGAATTTCCGGAATTTCATCACACGCAAGTTCATCAGGATCAAGCTCGACAGCCCGCCCGGCGCGTACATCACAAGCAATACGAAAAATACGCCGAGGTACAACTGCCACGCCTTTGTGTACTCGGAAAGTGTCACGGCAAATAAGATGAATACGACGGCGCCCAGGATGGGGCCGAAGAAGAAGGCGACACCGCCGATGAACGCAGCGAGCAGCACGCCACCGGAACGAATTGCGCTGACGTTCTCTGCACTGACGATCTCAAAATTGATCGCGCTCAAGCCACCCGCGACGCCGGCAAAGAAACTCGACAGGATCAACATCAACCAGCGCACACGCTGCGTGTTGTAGCCAATGAACTCGGCGCGTTCCGGGTTATCGCGCACTGCGTTGGCGATGCGACCGAGCGGCGTCTGCGTCAATGCGTACATCGCGATCATGCATGCGAAGCACCATGCAGCGATCAGGTAATACACCTGAATCTGCGGCCCGAACGTGATAGCCGGTACGCCGAGAAAAGGCGCGCCACTGGCGCGGTCGGCGGTGATTCCGCCCTCGCCACCAAAAAAGCCAGGAAACATCAGCGAAGCGGCGAACACCATCTCGCCGATGCCGAGCGTGATCATTGCGAACGGAGTGCCGGCACGCCTGGTCGTGAGGTACCCGAAGATCACGCCGAACACCGCGCCAGCCGCACCACCGATCAGAGGCAAGAGCGACGTTGGCCAGGCGAGTGTGCCGGCCCCGATCCAGCGCATCGCATGAATAGCAAAGAAAGCACCGAGGCCCGAATAAACCGCGTGGCCGAAGCTCAACATGCCGCTGTGCCCGAGCAGCATGTTGTAGCTGAGCGCAAAGATGATCGTGATGCCCATCTGCGACAGAAGGGTCAGGGCAAATCCCTTGTTGAAGTACGCGGGCAGCAGCATGAACAACGCGGCGGTGAATCCCCACACTACCCAGCGCCCAAAGTTGAGCGGCTTGAAGTCGAGCGATTGGCTCGTGTCAATCTTCACGTGTGCCGAGCAGTCCTTTGGGACGCACGATCAGAATCAGCACGAGCACCAGATACGGCAGCACCGGCGCGACCTGCGCCAGCGTCAAGCGCAGCACTTCGTAACCCGGCGTCGCTGCGTCGACTGTCAGGCCGAGCGCATTCGCAAGCTTTGCAAACGACCAATCGGATACTTTGCCGAAACTCTCCAGCAGCCCGATCGCCAAGGCGGCGATGAACGCACCGGCGAGCGAGCCCATGCCACCGACAACAATTACGACGAACACGATCGCACCCACCGTGCCTGCCATCGCCGGCTCTGTCACAAACGCATTGCCGCCGACTACGCCGGCGAGCCCGGCGAGCGCACAGCCACCGCCGAAGACCAGCATGAACACGCGCGGCACGTTATGGCCAAGCGCTTCGACCTGCTGTGGGTGGGTCAACGCTGCCTGAATCACGAGGCCAATGCGCGTGCGCGTCAGCAGCAGCCAGATCGCGACCAGCATTGCTATCGCAACCGCCATCATGAACATCCGATACTCCGGAAACGTGATGTCGAAGCGCTGCAACCAATCCACCGGCCCGTCGAGCTCGGGCGGTACACGATATGGCACCGCCGCGCGGCCCCAGATAACCTGCACCAATTCGACAATGATGTAAGACACGCCGAACGTGAACAACAGTTCGGGAACATGCCCCCACTTGTGCACGCGGCGCAATCCCCAGCGCTCGACCGCGGCGCCGAGAAGGAACAGCACCAGCGGTGCCAGCACCAGCGCTGCCCAAAAACCAATCCACGTGCTGATCTGATACGCAACGTAGGCGCCCAGCATGTAGAAACTGGCATGCGCAAAATTGAGCACACCCATCATCGAGAAGATCAACGTCAACCCGGCGGCCAGCATGAACAGCAGCAACCCGTAACTGATGCCGTACAGCGCCTGGCTTATCGTCGCTGCCATTGACGTGCGTTAAAAAAACGGCCCGGAAATCCGGGCCAGGGATATGTGCCGGCCACTCCCGCCCGAGCGGGAACTGAGCAGGCAACACGCGTGGTGGATACCCGCTTTCGCGGGTACGACAAACATCTACGGCCGCGCTGGCCGCTTCATGTTGCAGCTAGTCGGCTGCGTTGCGACGTAGGTCGGGTACGCAACCTCGGTCTTCCATGTGTAGCCGGTCTTCTCAATGTCATGCTTGTTGGCGCCGCCAACCTTGGCCCACGACGCGATCCATAGCGGCTGCAGCAGTTGATGATCCGATACGCGCATCTCGATATCGCCGTGCATGCTGCTCATCTTCGCGCCTTCCATCGCGTACGCAACCCGCAACGGATCGGTCGACTTCGCGCGCTTGATCGCATCGGCCAGCATCGTCAGCGAGGTGTACGACGCCACGGTGTAGAACTCTTCATTAAAGCGCTTCTTAAAATCGGTATACATCTGCTCACCCGGAAAGCCGGTGATGTTCGGATGCCAGTACGCCACCATGCGCATCCGGTCCTCGCCCGCGGGGCCTACCGCCGTTGGCGTGCCAATGACGCCGCCGTAGTAGGTGTAGAAGTTTGCGTTCAATCCCGCGTCGCGCGCAGCGCGGACCAACAGCGCCAGATCAGGGCCCCAGTTGCCGGTGATCACCGTGTCGGTGTTGGCGGCGCGCATCTTCGCGATGTACGGCGAAAAATCGCGCACTTGACCCAGCGGATGGAGATCGTCGCCGACCACTTTCACGTCAGGACGCTTGCGCGCCAGCAGCTCCTTCGCCACTCTCGACACCTGGTGGCCGTGTGAATAGTTTTGATTGATCAGGAATACGTTTTTAACTTCCGGCCGGTCTTTGATGTACGCCGTGAGCGCTTCCATTTTCATGTCAGTGTTGGCGTCAAATCTGAAATGCCAGAAGCTGCACTTGCTGTTGGTCAGATCGGGGTCAACCGCGGCGTAGTTCAAAAACACGATCGCCTGATTGGGATTGCGTTCGTTGTGTTTGTCGATGGCATCGCTCAAGGCCAGCGCAGCGCCCGAGCCGCTGCCCTGCGTGATGTAGCGAATCCCCTGGTCTATGACCTGCTTTAAAACCGTCAGCGATTCCTGCGGCGAGCCTTTGTTGTCGAACGACACCAGCTCGAACTTGACGCCAGGTCCGGCCAACTGCTGAGCGTTGACCATATCCGAAACGAATTGAAAATGCTTGAGCTGATTGGCGCCAACGCCGGCAAATGGTCCGGACAACGGATCGATGAATGCGATCTTCACTGCCTGCGCTGGGCTCGTGGAAGGCGCGGCCTTGCTCTGCGCAGCAGCCGAAGTCACGCTGACGGCCGCGGCGGCTGCAACGAAACATTGAATGAGAGTGCGGCGATTCATGGTGTGTCTCCTGTATTTTTTTTGTGCTGCGCTAACAATATCAAGTGACCGGCAACCTGTGCTCGCGAAATTGCTCGCGCAGCTTCGATTTCAGAATCTTGCCCGTTGCTCCCAGCGGAAGCGCGTCAACAAACGCCACGTCGTCGGGTACCTGCCACCGTGCGACCTTGCCTTCGTAGTGCGCCAGCAGGTCTTCGCGCGAGACGCTCGCGTTCGGCTTCCTGACAACGATCAGTAACGGCCGCTCGTCCCACTTGGGATGAGCGGCAGCAATGCACGCCGCCATTTGAACCGCCGGATGCGACACCGCAATGTTCTCGATCTCGATCGAGCTGATCCATTCGCCGCCGGACTTGATCACATCCTTGCTGCGGTCCGTGATCTGCATGTAGCCGTCGGCGTCGATGTTCGATACATCGCCGGTCGGGAACCACGCTTTTCCCTGTTCGTCGCTGATCAGCGGTGCAGCTTCACCGCTGCCGTAGTAGTCGCGCACAATCCACGGGCCACGCACCAGCAGATTGCCGAACGCCACGCCATCCCACGGCAACTCTGCCCCCTCGTCGTCGACAATTTTCATGTCGACACCGTAGAGCGCCCTGCCCTGCTTAAATTGCACCGGCAGTTTCTGCTCGGCCGACCATTCGGTGTGCTTTTGCTTGAACGTACACGTCGTTCCCAGCGGGCTCATCTCGGTCATGCCCCACGCGTGCACGACCTGTACTCCGTACTTGTCCTGAAACAATTTGATCATCGCCGGCGGGCATGCGGAGCCCCCGATCACCGTGCGATTCATCGTCGAGAATTTGAGTTCGTTGGCTTCCATGAACGCCAGCAGCCCTTGCCACACAGTTGGCACGCCGGCCGAAAACGTGACCTTTTCGGACTCGAACAATTCGTACAGTGATTTCCCGTCCAGATGCGGACCGGGATAAACAATCTTGGCGCCCACCATCGGCGCGATGTACGGCAGGCCCCACGCGTTGACGTGGAACATCGGCACTACCGGCAGAATCACGTCGCGGGCGGAGAGGTTGAGCGCGTCGGGTAGAGCGGAGGCCAGGGTGTGCAGGATCGTCGACCGGTGGCCATACAGCACACCCTTCGGGTGGCCCGTCGTGCCCGATGTGTAGCAGAGCGAGGAGGCGGTGTTCTCGTCGAAGTGCGGCCACGTGAACCGATCGGATTGCGCACTGATCCAATCTTCGTAACACAGCAAGTCCCCGAGCTTCGGCGCGGCCGGCATGTGCGCGCGATCGGTCAATACGACCCAGCGCTTGACCGTCTTGCAAAGCGGGGCGATCGCTTCGATCAGCGGCAAAAAAGTCAAATCGAAAAACAGCGCTCGATCTTCCGCATGGTTAACGATCCATGCGATCTGCTCGGGCAGCAGGCGCGGGTTAAGGGTATGCAATACGCTGCCCACACCCGACACCGCAAAGTAGAGCTCCATGTGGCGGTGCCCGTTCCAGGCCAGAGTCGCGACCCGGTGGTCACGCGCGATTCCGATTTCCCCAAGCGCGTTGGCCATCTGCCGTGCGCGACGGTGCAGCTCCGTGTAAGTGGCGCGATGCGTATCGCCTTCCACGCGACGCGACACGATCTCGGCATCGCCATGGTGCCGATCCGCGTGCTCGATCAGCGACGAAATCAGCAGCGGCATCTGCATCATCAAACTCTGCAACATCATCTCTCCTGAAGGCGGTCGCTGTAAATCGCCAGCTGCGCCCTCATATGCTGGTGGCTCGCTCTTGCGCCGTCAAGCTCAACGCCAAGGCGAGCACTACAATCGCACGCCATGGACACCCCCGTCACCGTCGCGCAAAAAACCGCAGCACCGCCCGCTGCAACAGTCGATCTTGGACTGCGCTTCGACAACTCATTTGCGCGCCTGCCGGGCGCTTTTTACACGCGCTTGCCGCCTGCTTCATTGCCGGAACCGTACCTGGTCGGAGTGTCCGGATCAGCCGGCGCGCTGATCGGGCTAGGCGCTGGCGATGCTCGTCGCGCTGACTTCATCGACGCCATTGCCGGCAATCGACACATCGCCGGCAGCGAACCGTTGGCTGCCGTCTATTCGGGCCACCAGTTCGGCGTTTACGTGCCCCGGCTCGGTGACGGCCGTGCGCTGCTGCTGGGCGAAGCGATCGGACCGAGCGGGGAACATTGGGAGTTGCAGCTAAAAGGCGCGGGCAAGACGCCGTATTCGCGGATGGGGGACGGCCGCGCGGTGCTGCGCTCTTCGATCCGCGAATTTCTTGGCTCGGAAGCTCTGCACCATCTGGGTATTCCGACTACGCGCGCTCTAGCGGTCGTCGGCTCTGATCAGCCGGTAATGCGCGAGACTGTCGAAACCGCCGCCGTGGTGCTGCGGATGGCGCCGAGTTTCATCCGTTTCGGTTCGTTCGAATATTTTTACTGGACCCGTCAGTACGACGAGCTGCGCCAGCTGACCGACTACGTGATCGAGCGCTTCTATCCGCAGTGCTTCGACGCTGCCCAGCCGACTATCGCGCTGATCGAACATGTAGCGCGCCGCACCGCGCGGCTGGTCGCGCAGTGGCAGGGCGCGGGCTTTTGCCACGGCGTGTTGAATACCGACAACATGTCGATCCTCGGCATGACAATTGATTACGGCCCGTTCGCATTCATTGATTCATTCGACGCCGGATACATTTGCAATCACAGCGATGTCAATGGGCGCTATGCGTACAACATGCAGCCGGAAATTGCGCATTGGAATCTGTACGCACTCGGCCAGGCACTGGTGGCGCTGACCGACGACGTCGATGCGACCAAGGCGGCAATCGACGCCTTCATCGAAGAATATGCGATGGCGATCGACGCCGTCTTTCGCGCCAAGCTCGGGCTTCGTACTGAGCACGCTGAGGACGCATCGCTGATCAGTGGCGTGATCGAGCTGCTGCAGGCGACACACACCGACTGGACTATTTTCTGGCGCGCGCTGTCGAGCGTTCAGTCAACGGGCGGCGATAGCGTGCGCGATCTGATGATTGATCGCGCGGCGTTCGACACCTGGGTTGAGCGATATCGTGCACGGCTGAAGACGGAAAATTCGTCCGACGCAGACCGCGCTGCAAGGATGAACCGGGTTAACCCGAAATACATCCTGCGTAATCATCTTGCCGAAGTCGCGATTCGGCAGGCACGCGGAGGCGACTATTCCGAAGTTGCACGCCTGCTGAAAGTTCTGGAGCAGCCATACGACGAACAGCCCGAGTTTGAGTCTTATGCGCAGCAGCCGCCCGACTGGGCGAAGACGCTCGAACTATCTTGTTCTTCCTGAGGAGAGATATGGCAAGCGAAGTACAGAAAGTCAATAAGTCGAAAGCGGACTGGAAACAGCAACTGTCGCCCGAGGAATACGCGGTCGCGCGTGAAAAAGGAACCGAGCGGGCATTTACCGGCCGCTACTGGGACCATAACGAAGAGGGCATATATCGGTGCGTGTGCTGCGGCACACCGCTGTTTGCGTCCGACACCAAATTCGAATCAGGCTGCGGCTGGCCGAGCTACTTCAAGGCGCTTGACCCCGCCAACGTCCGTGAGGAGCGCGATACAACCTACGCAATGATGCGCACCGAGATCATCTGCAATGTATGCGACGCGCACTTAGGCCACGTATTTCCCGACGGCCCGCCGCCGACCGGCCTCAGGTACTGCATCAACTCGGCGTCGCTGAAGTTCGAACCGCAGAAGATTGTGCAGTTGTCGGATAAGACGTGAAGCTGCTGTTCGATCTGTTCCCGGTTGCCGCGTTTTTTATCGCCTACCGCATTGGCAAGAGTTTTCCCGAACAGTCGGCGGCGTTTGTGGCTGCCATTTTCGGCCCGGTCGAGGCTTCGGCATCGTTTCCCGATCTGATCGCCGTCATTCTTGCCACAACGATTGCAATCCTCGCAACCTTGATTCAAGTCGGCTGGCTGCTCGCGCGCCGCAAAAAGGTAAAGCCGATGCTGTGGCTGTCTGCCATTTTGATAGTCGCCTTCGGCGGCATGACGATCTGGCTGCAGAACGAATTGTTCATCAAGTGGAAGCCGAGCTTGCTCTACTGGAGCTTCGCCGCGATCCTGATCGGCGGCCAACTGCTGTTTCGACGCAATTTGCTGGCGGCCTTGCTTGGCTCTGAGCTGCCGCTATCGGCTGCTGTGTGGGACCGGCTGCTTTGGCTGTGGGCCGCGTTTTTCGCTCTGCTTGGTGCGGTCAATCTATATGTCGCTTACCAATTCACCACCGAACAATGGGTCGATTTCAAAACGTTCGGGCTTATGGGCCTCACTTTTGTTTTCGTGATCGGGCTCGGCATTTACCTTAGTCGACACGTCAAGGAGGCGTCCGATGCCTGAAGGCACCGCGGCGAAAATCAACGCACGTTTGATTGCGCTCGATCCGGTGGAAATCGAGGTGCGTGATGACAGTGCGCTTCACGCCGGCCACGCGGGGGCGGCCAGTGGCGGCGGACACTATCATCTGCGCCTGGTCACTGCTCGCTTCGACGGCCTTTCGAAGGTGGCACGGCACCGCCTCGTGTATGATCTTTTGCCTGATTTAATGCAGCGCGAAATTCACGCGCTCGCGATGAACCTGCAGGCGCCCGGCGAGGTCGAACGGGCGCCATCTGCAGGTTCCCTATAACTCCGAAACTTTTCTGGACACCAGTGACTATGCAACGTGACCGACTCCTGCAACGCAGCGCCACCCGCACTGCGCTTCTCGCCGTGCTTGCACTGGCAAGCGGAATTGCCGTGGCGCAGAACGTCGCGGTGATCAACAACAAACCGATTCCAAAGGCGCGCGAAGATGCGTGGGTCAAGGAGTTGACCAAGCAGGGCCAGGCAGATTCGCCGGAACTGCGCAAGCAGGTGAAAGACCGCTTGATTCAGAACGAGATCCTGCTGCAGGAAGCACAGCGGCGTGGCGTGGCAGAGAGGGCTGACGTCAAGTTCATGCTCGATGTACAGCGGCAGAACACGTTGATCCAGGCGCTGCTCAGGGACGAAGTAGAGAAAGCGCCGATCACCGACGCCCAGATCAAGGTCGCCTACGAGCAGCAAAAAACAAAGGTCGGCGGCAAGGAGTATCGGGCGCGTCACATCCTGGTTGAGAAGGAAGACGAGGCCAAGGGAATCATCGAGCAACTGAAAAAAGGCGCGAAGTTCGAAGAGCTAGCGAAGGGTTCGAAGGACACAGGCTCTGCCAAAAACGGCGGTGACCTCGACTGGGCCGCCCCCGATTCTTACGTCAAGCCGTTTTCAGACGCGCTGACAAAGCTGCCGAAGGGTCAACTGACCGACGCACCGGTGCAGACGCAGTTTGGATGGCACGTCATCCGGCTTGACGACGTGCGCGACACGCAGTTTCCGCCGCTCGAGCAAGTCACTCCACAAATTCGCGAGGGCCTGCAACAGCAGCGCGTGCAGACTTTTGTCGAGGGACTGCGTAAAAACGCCAAGATACAGTAGGCACTGATCGTGCTACTTATATGCTTATCACGGCCGCTCCAACTGCGGTCGTAGATAGTTAGCCGCAGTAAGGGCAAATATTTCGACGACCATAACAGGGAGATTTTTCTATGAGCAAGCTAGTTTCGGCAGTTATAAGTGCGGCCATTTTGGGCGCGAGCTCGGTTGCGATCGCGCAAACGACGGGTACAACGGGCGGCACGATGAAGCCAAGCGACACAATGAAGCCAAGCGACACCATGTCGTCGCCTTCGATGCAGAATTCCATCGACTTCAAAATGATGGACAAGAACTCGGACGGCATGATTACGCGTGACGAATATGTCGGCTATTACGGCGGACGTTTCGACCGTATGAAGCGTAACGACAAAGGCATGGTCATGATGAATGACATGCAGACATGGGACGGCGCGCGCGCTTCGACCGCGGGTGGCACGAGCAACATCACCAACAACCCGGTTACGGATCGGCCCGGCACCAAAGGCGGCGTTGGCAACCCGCCCGCAACGGGTGGCGGTTCGAAGTAACAGCAGTTGAAATGGAAAAGCCGCTCTCGCGAGCGGCTTTTTTTTGCGCTCTCTGCCAGATGGATTTCCGGCGAGTTTCCACGGCACCGCTCGCTTTCAACAGCGCTGAAGTTTCGGATCGCCCATCGTCTGTCTTCAAGCACTCCGACCCTACGCCGTTATCGGCGCGCTTCCGCTCCGACGTCATCGACGTGACGCACCATTGTTGTCAGCTAACCAATCCAACGTCGAGCATTTCGAAAAATTCGCATCCACGGTGAGTCTTCATCGAGGTCCGGCGGTTGCCACGACATCTGCACGGTGCGAAAGACGCGCTCCGGGTGCGGCATTACGATCGTAAAGCGGCCATCTGCGCTGGTGAACGCGCATTGACCGCCGGGTGAACCGTTTGGATTCAATGGATAACTTTCAGTCGCATTGCCGTGCGAGTCAACGTAGCGCATGCCCGCGATGACACTGGCTTGCTGTGCGTCACTGTCGAACACCGCGCGCCCTTCGCCGTGGGCATTGGCGATCGGCGCGATGCTTCCTTTCATGCCGGAAAAAAACAGCGAGGGCGAATCGGAAACTAAAACCTGTACCAGCCGACCTTCGTATTGTTCGGACGCATTGCGCTCGAATCGCGGCCAGTGTTGTGCGCCAGGGATGAGTGATTTAAGCCGGCTCATCATCTGACAGCCGTTGCATACGCCCAGCGCAAAGGCATCTTCGCGTCCAAAAAAGTGAACGAACATCTCCGCTAATTTTGGATTGTGCAAAATCGTCTTAGCCCACCCTCCTCCGGCCCCGAGCACATCGCCATACGAAAAACCCCCACACGCCACCATGCCCTTGAAGTCGATCAACGACTGCCGACCATCGATCAAATCAGTCATATGTACATCGACTGGCGCGAAGCCTGCGCGATAAAACGCATAGGCCATTTCAGTCTGGCTGTTGACGCCCTGCTCGCGCAGGATCGCAACCCGTGGCCGCGCACCAGCGGTAATGAACGGCGCGGCGACGTCGTCCGCAGCGTCGAACGTCAAGCGCATCGAGAGGCCGAAATCATCAACATCGCTCGCTCGTTCGTACTCCTGATCCGCGCACTCGGGGTTGTCGCGCAGTCGGGCAATGCGCCACGAAGTTTCACTCCACACTTTCTGCAATTCGCGGCGCGGCATTGAAAACACTTGCTTCGCATCGCACCAGATCTCGACGACGTCTTTCGAGTTGGGTCTGCCGATGATCTGACTGAGCGCACCCAGGCCTTCCGAGCGCAGTGCGTTCATCACCACGCTCTTATCGCGCTCCCGCACTTGCAATACCGCACCCAGCTCTTCGTTGAACAGCGCCTTTAGCACCAGCTCGCTGCGCCGCACGCTTACCTGATCGACCCGAATCTTGAAGTCGCCCCAGTCGGCGGCAACCGGATCAACGGCGAGCACGTCCAGATTGACACTGATGCCGACGTGCCCCGCGAACGCCATTTCCGACAGCGTTGCAAACAGTCCGCCGTCGGATCGGTCGTGATATGCGAGCACGTACCCGTCGCGCTGCAATTGACGCAGGACGCGCAGCAACGCCTTGAGCGTTTCAGGTTGATCCAGATCGGGACACTCGTTGCCTATCTGGTGCGTGACCTGCGCCACGATCGATCCACCCATTCGATTTCGCCCTGCGCCTAGGTCGGTCAGGATCAAAACCGTGTCGGTCTCGGCGACGAGCTGCGGCGTCAACGAACGACGTACATCACCCACCGGCGCCGCCGCACTTGCGATCAGCGACACCGGCGCCGAGATCATCTTGTCTATTTCGCCGTCGCGCCAGGCCGTTTTCATCGACAACGAGTCCTTGCCGACGGGCACGCTGATCCCGAGCGCTTGGCACAGCTCGCTCGCGGCTTGAACCGCGTCGAACAGCTTGGCGTCCTCGCCCGGTACACCGCAAGCTGCCATCCAGTTGGCGGAAATCTTTATTCGGTCGAGCTGGACATCGGCCGCGGCGATGTTGGTCAGCGCCTCGCCGATCGCGATGCGCGAAGCGGCCTTTGCATCGATCACCGCAAGCGGCGTGCGCTCACCGATCGCCATTGCCTCGCCCGCGTAACCTTCGAAGCTGGCCGTCGTGACGGCGCAATCTGCAACCGGCACCTGCCACGGCCCGACCATCGAATCTCGGGAACACAGCCCACCGACCGTTCGATCGCCAATCGTAATTAGGAAACTCTTGCTCGCAACCGTGGGATGCCGCAGCACGTCGAGCGCGCATTGCTCGAGCGCCAGGTCGGCGCTATCGAAAGCAGGAAACTCGCGCGCGACATGCCGTACATCACGATGCATCCGCGGTGGCTTGCCGAAC
>JACCZX010000030.1 GCA_013695705.1 Burkholderiaceae bacterium
GCTCCGTCGTAATTTGCAGTGTGCGCAAAGACTTTCTTCGCCAGCATCAGGCGCGTTTCAGGTCGGACCGTATCCGTGCCACTCAATTCATCCAGCACGATGCGATAGTCGTTTGGATCAACCAGAACCGTTACGCTCTGATGATTCTTGGCGGCCGCGCGCAGCATTGCTGGCCCGCCGATGTCGATGTTCTCAATGGCGTCGTCAAACGTGCAGTCGGCGCGCGTTACCGTCTGTTCGAACGGGTACAGATTGACCACCAGTAGCTCGATCGGGTCGATGCCTTGCGCGGCAAGCGCTTGTGCGTGGCCAGCATCGGACATCCGTGCGAGCAGACCGGCGTGAATGCGCGGATGCAACGTCTTGACGCGACCGTCGAGCATTTCGGGGAAGCCGGTGTACGCAGCGACCTCGGTGACTCCGATGCCTCGTTCGGTCAACAGCCGAGCAGTGCCGCCGGTGGACAGAATCTGAAACCCAAGTGTGAGCAGTTGGTGCGCGAGATCGACGACACCCGCTTTATCGGAGACGCTGATCAGCGCCCACCGACGGCCCGTCGACTTCATAACAACCGATATTGCTGCAGCTTCTTGCGCAACGTATTGCGATTGATGCCCAGGAGCAGCGAGGCTGCACACTGATTGCCGTCGCACTTGGTCATCGCAAAGTGCAGCAGCGGGCGCTCGACCGCGGTGGTCACCATTTCGAGCAATGCGTGGGGGCGTGATCCATCCAAATCCGCGAAGTATTTTTCGAGACTGCGCAGCACGCATTGTTCGAGCGTTTCTTCGCTGCGCGTTCGACTGATGCGCTCACTGGTCGGATAGGCGAATCTTGCTGCCACGGTTGCCGATGCTCTTGCTCGGCTCGTTGTTTTGCTCACCGACTTCGCCACCACTCTCGCCATCAACTTTTCCTTCAGTGCAGCGTCGGGCCGTAAACCAGCCGTTCCGAGCGCCGTTCCAATTCCGCAAAGAAAGTGTCTACTGCATCGGCCTGCTCGACGCAGTCATCGATTGTGTTCATCCGTTCGCAAAATGGCCCAGCGCCTCCCAGCGATCGCGTGTACCAGATGATGTGCTTGCGCGCATTGCGAACGCCGGCGTCGCCATAAAACCCGTAGTGATCATCAAGATGAAGGCGCAACAACGCGCGCACCTCATCGACGCGCGGCGCCGGTAAGTGAACCCCAGTCGCCAGAAAATGCGCCGTCTCGCGAAAAATCCAAGGGCGACCTTGCGCTGCTCGTCCGATCATCACGGCATCAGCGCCCGTTTCCGCCAGCACCCAACGCGCCTTTTCGGGCGTGTCGATGTCGCCATTAGCGATCACCGGAATACTTACGGCGCTTTTAACCGCGCGGATCGTTTGGTATTCGGCGTCCCCGCTAAACCCACACGCGCGCGTACGCCCGTGCAAAGTCAGCGCGGCGATTCCGCTCGCTTCGGCCAGGCGTGCGATCTCGACGGCGTTGCGGCTCGACAGATCCCAGCCGGTGCGAAATTTCAGAGTAACCGGTACGTCGACCGCGTTGACCACTTCGTCCAGGATGCGCGCAACGTTCGCGACGTCCCTGAGCAATGCTGAACCGCACGCGACGTTGCAGACTTTCTTCGCCGGGCAACCCATGTTGATGTCGATGATCTGCGCGCCCCGATCAACGTTATATCGCGCCGCTTCGGCCAACATCTGCGGGTCGGCGCCGGCCAGTTGCACCGCGACCGGCGCGCACTCACCGTCATGATTCAATCGTCGCGCGGTCTTTTCACTGGCCCAGAGTCGCGGGTTTGATGCGGCCATTTCCGACACTGCGTAACCGGCGCCAAGAGCTTTGCACAATTGCCGGTACGGGCGGTCGGTCACTCCCGCCATCGGCGCGACGAACACATTGTTCGGCAACAGGTACGAGCCAATCTTCATTTGCGATCGAAGGTCGAGCGGGTGTGTGCGGATAAAACGGGAGCGCGGATATTATCGGACGATCCAGCGCGCAGAATTGAAATGCTTTCGAAAAGTTGTGACGTTGTCAAAAGCGCACGCCGAACATCAGCAGCCGCGCGAACTCGCGGCGTAGATTCGGCACCACCGCCAATGCAGTAAGCCCGATTGACCGTACCGCCGCAATCGGCGCAAAGCGCGTTGCAAAAAAAGACGGCGTGAGGCGAGTCAGCGCCAAGATTGCGGCGCGATCCGCACGCCGCGATCGCGCATACTCGTGCAGTGCCTTGACCGGATCGGCTTCCGCCGCGCAGGCGGCGCCGATCTGATCCGCCAGAATCACGCTGTCGCGCAATCCGAGATTCAGCCCCTGCCCCGCCACCGGGTGCAACGTTTGCGCGGCGTTTCCAAGATAAACAATGCGATGCTCAACCAGATCATCGCGTGCGCGTTGGTAAAGTGGATAGCACTTACGCGCGCCGACGGCTAGCACTTGCAACCCGCGCCCGCCCAGTTGCGAACGCAGTTCCGCAAGAAAGTTGGCGTCCGATAAAACACTGCGTCGGTCCGCCTGAGCGGGATCCATGCACCACACCAGCGCTTTTCGATGCGAGCCCGCGCTCAGACGCGCCGGCAACGGGAGGAGTGCCAGCGGGCCATCACGCGTAAAGCGTTCGCATGCAGTGCCGGCATCGATGCCGCTAACTTCCACGTCGGCCAGCAACGCGGACTGTGATGCAGACTCGACCGGTGCCTGACCAAGACCCTCGGCGCTGAGCGCCAGTGGTGCGCCGAACGGCTCGTGCCCGTCCAGTTCGATTTCGACGCTTGCCGGAAATTGCTGCACGGCCAGAACTCGCACCGAGCGTCGCATCGAAATCAAATCATTCGATGCGGTCGCAGCAGATAACGCCGCGATCAATTCACCGTACCTGATGGTAGCGCCGAGCATCTCGCCAGCGACGTCGCTTTTACCAATCACCGCGCGGCCGAATTGACCGACCGAAGAGACGATGACGGTGCGAATCGGCGTCACTGCGCCACGCGGCAAGTCGGTTACTGCACCGATCGTTTGCAGCGAGCCAAGTGACAGAGCGAGCAAGCGTCGATCGTCGCTCGCCTGCTCGACGCTGCGCGCATCGAAGACCACGCTTCGCACGCCGCGTCGCGCGAGAAGTAATGCAAGCGTCAAGCCAACCGGACCGCCGCCGAGAATGGCCAAGGGCGCTTCTGCCGCGATTGCACTCATCGCGCCGCCGTCATTGACGCAGCTCCCGCTTATCTACTTGCTCCAACTCGGCGTCGAGCTGGATCAAGTCCTCCGGCGTGCCAGCGTTCCACCAACGACCGGCATGCAGCTCTCCGCTAATGCGGCCGACTCGTGCTGACCCGTAAATCCACGGAAATAACGCTGCTCTTCGCACCAAAAAGCCTTCGAATAAGCGCGGCGCAAACAGGCCGATGTTGGCGTAGGTCAGGCGGGGCGACGCGTCAGGATCGATTTTTCCGCCGACCAGCGCCATATCGCCGTGCAAGTGAAACATCGGATTTTCGACCAACACCAGATGCGCATCGATGGCCCCTTGCTGCAACAACTCACACTTCGCAGCAAGATTTGCGTACGAAAAATCGGTAACGATGTCGCCGCTGGTCACGATAAATGGCGCGCTACCGAGAAACGGCAGCGCTTTGACGACGCCACCCAACGTTTCGAGTGCATCGCCCGCAGTTTCTCCTTCGCGCGAATAGTGCAGCGCGACGCCGTAGCGGCCCCCATCGCCGAGCGCGGCGTTAAAGTGGTCCGGCATATGCGCGACGTTGATCACGATGTCTCGCACACCGGAGCGCGCCAGAGATTCGATCTGCCATTCGATCAGACGCTTGCCTCCAGCGTGCAACAACGGCTTCGGCGTGTTATCAGTCAAAGGCCGCATTCTCTCGCCGCGGCCGGCGGCGAGAATCAAGGCGCGCATGAATTGCTCACGCGATCTCCAGTTCATCGAACAATCGCGCCAAAGGCGCCAGTTCGTCGTAGCGCTCAGCTACCGAGCGCACGTAGTTGACGAACCGGGGTGCGTCTTCAAGATATTGCGGCTTGCCATCGCGATAGCGAATACGCGCA
>JACCZX010000047.1 GCA_013695705.1 Burkholderiaceae bacterium
TACCGATGCAAGTTTGGCGCGCCGCTCGGCGATGATCTGATTTTCGTCGAGTGGGACAGCCGGAGTTTTGGGTTCGCTCATGAACTGCCTTATGAATCGCGCACGTCTGCTACCGGATGGGTGCCGAAGTCTGCGCGGCCCAGGTAGGCCAGAACGCGCGCCGCAGCGTCGTGCGGAGAGGACAGCTGGCCACTCGCTTTCATCTCAGCAAACAGAGGCTGGCTGGGAAAATCATTTGGATCTGATTCGCGCAGCGCCGTTTGCATGTCGGTGTCGATCACGCCGGGCGCCAGTGAAACGATCTTCGCGCTGTTCGCGCGCAGTGTCTCGTCAAGCGCCACGACACGCGACAAGTGATCGAGCCCGGCCTTGACTGCGCAGTAAGCCGCCGCGCCAGATAATGATTTCTTACCCGCGCCCGACGAGATGTTCAAGACCTTGCGAGGAATGTTCCAATCGCGCGTCGCACGCAGAAACGCGCTCATCAACAGCAGCGGCGCTTCGAGTCCAACACGCAGCACGCTGGCCAGCGATTCGGCATCTTCCTGATCGATCGAGACAGCGCGTCCGGCCACGGCGGCGTTGTTGATCAGCGTCACACTTGCATATTGAGTTCGATCCTGCTGCCCGAGCCACGCCTCGAGCTTCCTAGATGCGCCGACCCCGTCGTTCAAATCGACGCTCCATTGTTCATTGAGCCCTCCCGCGTGCGCATCGCCTGTTGTCAGAGCGGGATTTGGCCGGCGAGACAGAGTCAGCAGGCGTACGCTGGCATCGCGGAGTTGCGCGGCCATCGCAGCGCCGAGGCCGCGCGATGCTCCGGTTAAAATGATCAGGGCGCGTGTGGACATGTGTCAGAGATATTGAATGTCGCTGATTGCATGTGTTGTCGCCCACGCTGCGTAGTCATCGGACGCAAAGCCCGAACATCGACTTATCTCGCAGTCGATCACGATGATCCCGCGTTTCAGCGCGCATTTTGCCCTTTTCGAAAAATTCGCACGGCGCATCACATTTCGCCCAGGCAAGCTGACTGCTGCATTTAGACGCCTTGCTTCAGGCTGGCTTCGATGAAGTCATCCAGATCGCCGTCGAGCACCGACTGCGTGTTGCCGATTTCGACGTTCGTGCGCAGGTCCTTGATGCGCGACTGATCGAGCACGTACGACCGGATCTGATGGCCCCATCCTATGTCCGTTTTTGAATCCTCGAGCTCAGTCTGCTGCGCCTGGCGTTTCCGCAGTTCCTGTTCATACAACTTTGACTTCAACATGGCCATCGCCTCGGCGCGGTTGCGATGCTGGCTGCGATCGTTCTGGCTTTGCACGACGATGTTGGTAGGCAGATGCGTGATGCGTACTGCCGACTCGGTCTTGTTGACGTGCTGCCCGCCTGCGCCCGAGGCGCGATATACATCGATGCGCAGATCGGCCGGATTGACTTCGACTTCGATCGTTTCATCGACTTCGGGGTATACGAAGACGCTGGCAAACGACGTATGGCGCCGAGCGTTGGAATCGAAGGGCGACTTGCGAACCAGACGATGGATTCCGGTTTCGGTGCGAAGCATGCCGAACGCGTAGTCGCCGGTGAGTTTGATCGTCGCGCCCTTGATTCCCGCCACCTCGCCGCTGGTTTCATCGAGCAGCTCTGATTTGAACTTTCGCCGCTCTGCATATCGCAAGTACATGCGCTCGAGCATCGACGCCCAGTCCTGCGCCTCGGTGCCGCCGGCGCCGGCCTGAATTTCTATGAAGCAATTATTCGGATCGAGCGGATTGTTGAACATCCGCTGAAACTCGAGCGCGGCGACCGCACTGGCGAGCTCCGCAACATCGGCTTCAACGGCCGCGAGCGTGGCATTGTCGTCGTCACTGCGCGCCATTGTGAACAATTCGGCCGAATCGCGCACTGCCGCCTCGAGCGTGCGCATCTTCTGCACGATGGACTCTGCGCTTTTCTTTTCACGCCCCAGCTCCTGCGCGCGCTTGGGGTCGTCCCAAACCTTGGGGTCTTCGAGCGCTTGCCCAATTTCTTCTAGTCGACGTTCCTTTGAATCGACGTCAAAGGTACCTCCGCAGCTCCACCAGCCGGGTGCGCAGGTCTGCGACTGTGCCTTCGATTTGATTGAGACGTTCGGCTTCCATGATGTCCATCCTCGGCGATCTTGCGGGCGGCGGATTATAGGGCGGCGTGCTCGATCACCAATTGCAAGCGACGCGTTCCCATGTACTCATCGAAGGCAGGGCGATACGCCAGCCGCACGGTGCGCGGCAACTGCTCGGTGCGGGCAAACCAGATGGCTTCGATTTTGCGACCGTCGAGGTCGAGCACAAGCCGTAGATGGCGGTCCTTTACCAGTCGCTGTTCGATGACGACGAATTCGTTGTCGAACAGCGGCGCTGGAAAGCCCTGGCCCCACACATGCGAGTCGATGGCCTCGATCAACGAGAGCACCAACTCACCGGCTGCGAGCGGTCCGTCGGTGGTAACGCTGCGTTCGAACAATGAACGGTCGCACGAATCACACGTTGCGCTTTCGAACGCCGATACGAATCGCTCGTAACTCTCAAACGGCATCGTCAGTCCGGCCGCCATCGCGTGGCCACCGAAGCGGCGCACCAGGGAGGAGTCGAATTTCGTCACAAGGTCAAGCGTGTCGCGCAGATGTACGCCGTCAATCGAACGGCCTGAACCGCGCAGCTCGCCGTCGGCACCGCGCGCGAAGGCGATTGTGGGCCGGTGATACTTTTCTTTCACCCGCGACGCAACCAGTCCGATCACACCCTGATGCCAGCTTTCGTCGTACAGGCAAATCGTGCTGCGCGACTCGACGTCTGCGTGTTCAAGCGCCGCAAGCGCGTCGAGTTGCATGTCGCCTTCGATATCGCGGCGCCCGCGATTCAATTGATCAAGCTGCCGCGCAAGCTCGACCGCGCGCTCGAAGCTATCGGTGATCAGACATTCGATGCCGACCGTCATGTCGGTCAGACGGCCGGCCGCGTTGATGCGTGGCCCGATGGCAAACCCGAGATCGCGCGCCTGTGCCACGCGCGCGTCCTTGCCAGCAACCTGAAACAGCGCGGCGATGCCCGCGTGCAAACGACCCTGACGAATTCGTTGCAACCCCTGGGTGATCAAGGTGCGGTTGTTGTTGTCGAGCCGGACCACGTCGGCGACGGTTCCGAGTGCTACCAGGTCGAGCAGGTGATCAAGGCGAGGCTGCGTCGCAATGTCGAATTTGCCACGCGAGCGCAGTTCCGCTCGCAATGCCAGCAGCACGTAGAACATCACGCCAACGCCGGCCAGATGCTTGCTTGGGAATCCGCAGCCGGGCTGATTCGGATTGACGATGCACGCGGCGGCCGGCAACACAGCTCCTGGCAAATGATGGTCTGTGATCAACACCGACATTCCCAATTCGTGAGCGCGAGCGACCCCTTCGACGCTTGCAATGCCGTTGTCGACTGTGATCAATAGGTGAGGCTGCTTTTCGGCACCGCCGGCTGCGGCGAGGTCGACGATTTCGGGCGTCAGTCCGTATCCGTACTCGAATCGGTTCGGCACCAGGTAATCCACCCGCGCACCCATCGCGCGCAACCCGCGTATGCCGACGGCGCATGCCGTCGCTCCATCACAGTCGTAGTCGGCGACGATAAGAAGGCGCGCATCGGCCTCAATTGCATCCGCCAGCAACGCTGCGGCGTGATCTACGTGCGACAACTCTGCCGGCGCCAGCAAGCCCTCGAGCATCAGCCGCGTCTGGGCAACGCTTGTAATGCCGCGCGCGGCCAGGGCGCGCGCTAGTGGCGCCGGCATGCCTTCGGTCACCAGTCGGCGCGCTGCTGCCGGATCGAAGTCACGAACGTTCAGCACGGTCATTCGGTAAGCGCTTCGGTCAACGTTCGACGGCGCCACGGCTGGAAGCGATCGAAGTGCCGCGATTGGAACGTTCGAACGCTGTTGCCGGTCAAGACCAGGTCGATCGCGTCGCTCGCATGGCGAGCCAGCCGCTGGTCGATCGTCATCATCGCCTGCAGCCACGCAGTCCAGTCTTCGGTTCGCGCTGCCAGCAATGGCTCATCGAATACCAGCAGCGCGCGGTCGCTGAGGCTGTCATCAAACGGCACGCCGCGCGCACCAGCGGCCGATGCCGCGCCGAGAAGTTCAGGCGCATCGCTGTTCACGTGCGAATACCGGATCGGCGCAAGCGGCTGCCAGCGTCCGCCGCCGTGCAGCCACAGCGCGTTGATCGTCTGCATTCCGTTTTCATCGCGCGTTCGGTTAACTGCATCGGCGTGCCATGCGATCTGGATTTCATTGTGCAATCGATTCCATGTCGGTGCATCTTGCCCGATGGGCATCGACACCGGCGTTCCGACTACGGCGGACAGCGGCGATGTGTCGATCACCCACTCGTTGTCCGTTGTCAGGAACCAGCGCCCGCCAACCCTCACAAACGCGCAACCGGCGGCAGACGCCAGTGCGTTTGCCAGGTCGAGTAACTGCGCTGACTCAGTCGCGGTGGGTGCAACAACCAGCGATTGCACAATGAGCTGATCGCGCGCGACTTCTACGTGAACCGGTTCGGCGTGCCAAACGTTTTGCGGCGAACCTGCGCCGTTTAGTTGAGCATAGGCGTACGGTGCGGTCGCAGCCGGTGAAGGCTGACTGAACAATTCACGCGCGAGCCAGTCCAAGTGTGCGTTGCCGTCGCGGCGTGCGTTGCCGATGTTTTCTTCGGCTGATTGCGCCCGTCGCAGACGAGCTATCAGTTTCGGCGTCTCAAGAGAGGCACTCAAAGCGTCAGCCAATTTTCCGGGCAACAATGCGCCTGCTACCAGCAGCGTGAAATGCATTGACTGATTTTACGGTTGCGGGATCGCAGTGCACGGGCCGATTGCTTGGCTACAATCCGCGCGCCTCGAACGAATCCCTTGAACTTACCCTACGAACTTCGAATCGGCCTGCGCTACACGCGTGCCGGCCGGCGTGCGCGCCGTCGCAACGGATTTATTTCGTTCATCTCAGCCATTTCGATGATCGGCATTGCGCTCGGCGTCATGGCGCTGATCGTGGTGCTGTCGGTGATGAATGGATTCGTATCGCAGGTGCGCGACCGCATGCTTTCGGTCGTATCGCACGTAGAAGTTTTCGCGGCCAACGGTGCGATACCGGATTGGCGCGCAGTTGAACAAACGGTTCGTCGCAATCCTGCAGTGACCGGTGCTGCGCCGTATATCAACGCGCAGGCACTTCTGACTCGCGGCGAGAGCGTGCGCGGCGTGCTGGTTCGCGGTATCGATCCAGCGGCTGAACCCGCGGTGTCCGATGTCGGCCTGCAAGTTCGGGGGGCGCCCTTGCTGGCGTTGGTCGACGGCGAGTTCGGCATTACGTTGGGAGGCGAACTGGCCCGCACGCTCGGCGTTTCACTCGGGGAAAAAGTAACGTTGATTGCACCGCAGGGGCAGGTCACCCCAGCGGGAGTCGTGCCGCGGCTAAAGCAGTTCACCGTACTGAGTACCTTTGATTCCGGTCACTTCGAATACGACAGCGCGCTGGCTCTGATCCACATCGGCGATGCAGCGCGGCTGTTCCGGGTCGACGGCCCGACCGGCGTGCGACTCAAGTTAACGGACATGCAGCGCGCCCCGGAAGTAGCTAAGGAGCTCGCGCAGGCACTCGACCCCGGCGTGCTGGTGCGCGACTGGACGCGGCAAAACCGCAGCTGGTTTGCTGCCGTTCAAATCGAGAAACGAATGATGTTCATCATTCTCGGACTGATCGTGGCGGTAGCGGCGTTCAACCTGGTGTCGACATTGGTGATGACGGTCACCGAGAAGCAATCAGACATCGCCATTTTGCGTACGCTCGGCGCCAGTGCAGGCAGCGTGATGATGGTGTTCATGGTGCAAGGTGCGCTGATTGGAATACTCGGCACGCTGCTCGGGGTCGCAAGCGGCCTTTTCGTGGCGAACAACCTCGATACGATTTTTCCGGCGATTGAGCGAATCGCGGGCTTTCCGCTGATCCCGAAAGACATTTACTTTATCAGCTCGCTGCCATCGGATCCGCGTACCGGGGACATTGTGCCGATCGCGCTGATTTCGATGGTGTTATCGCTGGTAGCCACCGTCTACCCGAGCTGGCGGGCGTCGCGCGTCAAGCCGGCGGAAGCGCTGCGCTATGACTAGCTCGGTGCTAAGCGCGCGTGCCGTCTCGAAGTCGTATCGCGAAGGCGGCTTATCTGTGGATGTGCTGCGGGGCGCGGATCTCGACATTGCACCGGGCGAGCTGGTTGCAGTTGTGGGCGCATCAGGTTCGGGCAAAAGCACGTTGTTGCACGTACTTGGTGGGCTGGACGCAGCTGATCAGGGTCAGGTGATGATCGACGGTCGCGATGTGGCGCTATTAAGTGACGCCGAACGCGGGCATTTGCGAAACGAACGCCTGGGCTTCATTTATCAGTTTCATCACTTGCTGCCGGAGTTCACTGCGCTCGACAACGTCGCGATGCCGCTGTCGATTCGTCGGCGCCCGTTGAGCCTGGCGCGAGCCGACGCGAAAGAAGCATTGTCTGCAGTAGGGCTGGCAGCGCGCGAGCAGCATCATCCTGCCGAGTTGTCCGGCGGTGAGCGGCAACGTACCGCGATTGCGCGCGCTATCGTTACGCGGCCGGCGTGCGTGTTGGCCGATGAGCCGACCGGCAATCTCGATCGCGACACCGCACGCGGTGTATTTGATGTGTTCGTCGATCTTGCCCGCAGCCGGCGCACAGCTGTGATCATCGTTACGCACGACCCGGAGCTTGCTTCTCGTTGCGACCGGGTGCTTCGATTGCAAGAGGGCAGACTCGCGCCCGCTTGAATGGTCGGCGAGCGGCTGCTAAGCGCGCAAACGTTTTCGGCGCGCGTGCCACGCGCGGCGCAGATACACGCTCCATATCCCGCGTACGGTTAGGTAGCCTGACACCGCCAGAAGACTCGCGAGCAGAGGTAATCCCAACGCGAGCGGCGCTCCCAGGTTCATCGTCCAGTCTCCCATTGCCTTCATCGAACCGGCGAGGTTGGTCCATTCCCATTCCGGAAGCGCCGGCGGCGTGACGAGCGCGCGCGCACCCAGCGCGAACCCGCCGAGCTCATAGGCAACCAGGTAAAGCGGCACGATGGTGATCGGGTTCGTATAGAGCGTCGTCACGAGCGCCAGCGGCAAATTGACACGCCAGAAGACGCATACGATCGCAGCAGCGAGCATTTGCAACGGACCGGGAACCAGCCCGCAGAAGAGCCCCACCGCAACGCCACCCGCGGCCGAGCGACGATTCAAGTGCCACAGGGCAGGGTGAAAAAGAGTGTCGCCGAACATCGACAGCGCCTTGACCTCGCGCACCTTGTCGACATTCGGCATGATTTTGCGAAAGTATTTGCGGGGCATGCCTGAAGTCTAGGGCCAGTCGGAATCGGCGCGCTGCGTAAACTCTCCGCTAACCGAGTAATCGGATGCGAGCCTCGGACAACGCGTGATAGCAGTCGTATGAAACTGGCAGCCTTGATTGCGTTCGTTGTCGGTGTCTGCCTGCTGCAGTCGCAAGCCACGCTGCCTAGCTCAATTCTGGTCGCTGTCGTTGCAGTTGTTGCCGGCATGGGGTTGCTTCTAAGCAGTCGTTTGGGTCACGCAGTCACTGCGCGCGGGGCGACATTGATCGCGATCGTCGGCGTCGGGTTTGCCTATGCAGCTGCGCACGCGACGTGGCGAATGGCCGATCAACTAGTTTTCGACGATGAAGGCCGGGACATCGCTGTCGAAGGTGTGGTCGCCAGCTTGCCGGTGAAGCTCGAGCGCGGAGTGCGTTTCGAGTTCGACGTCGAGCGCACGGTCACGCCGGCGGTTCACGCACCGTCACGATTGCTGCTCGGCTGGTACAGCGGCAATACGGCGGTGCAGCCCGGGGAACGCTGGGCATTCACAGTGCGCTTGAGGCGGCCGCATGGGGTGATGAATCCGGGCGGCTTCGACTTCGAAGCATGGATGCTCGAACGCAATTTGCGGGCGTCGGGCTACGTCCGCACGGGCCGCAATGATCCGCCGCCTGCTCGCACGGATGCGATGCAATGGCAACCGCGCTACGCGATCGAGCGGGCGCGCTCCAGTTTGCGCGATCAACTGCAGCCGCAGCTCGCTGACAAGCGATACGGCGGCGTGCTGCTGGCGCTGGTACTTGGTGATCAGCGCGCAATCGCCGATGCGGATTGGACGCTGTTTAATCGAACCGGCATCGGCCATCTGGTCAGCATTTCCGGCCTGCACATCACGATGATCGCGAGTCTGGCCGGTTTATTGGTCGGCGCGCTTTGGCGGCGCGTCCCGTTGTTGTTGACGTACGCTGCTGCGCAGACAGCGGCAGTGATGGCCGGCTTGACGGCTGCTTGCATTTACGCGCTGCTCGCGGGTTGGGGAGTGCCAGCGCAGCGCACCGTTGTGATGCTGGCGACGGTGGGCGTTGCGTGGCTGTTCAGCTCGCGTATCGGCGCAGCGATGTCGCTTGCGCTGGCTGCTGTGCTGGTGTGCCTGATCGATCCGTGGGCGGTCCTGTCACCGGGTTTTTGGCTGTCGTTCGGCGCAGTGGCTGCAATCGTCTGGGTCATGCACGGACGCTCGCGCGGCAGTTCATCGTTAACATGGCGTCATGGCCTGCTCTCTGCTGCGCGAGTTCAGATAGCGGTGACTCTGGCGCTGATCCCGGCCACCGTGCTGACGTTTCATCAGCTGTCTGTCGTTTCGCCGCTGGCCAATGCGCTGGCAATTCCGCTCGTCAGTTGGGCCGTCACGCCGTTAGCCCTGGCCGGCGCCGCATTGACAGTTCTTCCGGCGCCGCTTTCTTCGATCGCCGAGCCGCTGCTTGGCACGGCAAACGCAATCTTTGCCGCGCTGTCTGTCGTGCTGCAATGGGCCGCGTCTTTTTCGTGGGCGACCGTTCCGATCGCGACGCCGCCGCTGATGCTGGTTGCGCTCGCTGCAGTCGGCGTGGTCTGGCTGCTCGCGCCTCCCGGATGGCCGTTGCGCGCGGTGGGGGCGCTGGCGCTACTGCCGATGTTCGTGTGGCCCGCGGCGCGCGCCGACGACGGCGAGGTTTGGGTCACCGCGCTCGACGTGGGTCAGGGCTCCGCCGTGCTGGTCGAGACGCGCGATCGCGCCTGGCTGTACGACACCGGGCCGCGCTACTCAAGCGACTCAGATGCGGGTGAACGCGTGGTATTGCCTTACCTGCGTCATCGTGGAATCGGCCGGCTCGATGGACTGATCGTTTCGCATTTGGACGGTGACCATTCAGGCGGCGCTGCATCGATACTGCGATCGATCGAAGTAGATCGCAAGATCTCGTCGATTGCGCCCGGCCATCCGGTGCTCAACGGTCATACCGGTGTCGAGCTATGCGTGGCGGGAATGCAATGGACGTCGGGCACGTTGACATTCGCGGTCCTGCATCCGCTGCAGACTGATTACGGATTAAAGCGCGACACGAACTCGATGAGCTGTGTCATTTTGATCACTTCAGGTTCGACACGATTACTGCTGACCGGTGACGTAGCACAGGCTGACGAGGCAGCTTTCTTGGCGCGTGAGCCTGCGCTGCGCGCCAGCTGGCTCGCGGTTCCGCATCACGGCAGCCGCACTTCGTCCGGCGCGCATTTGCTCGACACGCTGTCGCCGACGGCTGCGGTTGCGCAGGCCGGATACCGCAACCGCTTTCGGCATCCCGATCCCGAAGTTGTAGCCCGTTATCGCGCCAGAAGCATCGGATTTTTTCGTACCGATCATGCAGGTGCGGTGCAATGGCGTTTTGGTCCCAACGGCAGTCGGACTGTTTCAGCCGCACGGCAGTCCGATGCGCGTTACTGGCATAACCGCCCTGGTGCAATGCCGCCCCCATCGTCCCCGCCGCAGGAGTCCGAACCAGCGTTGCCGGACGCGAGTCCGGGACCGCCGGAGCCATTGGTTGGCGGCTAAACTCGATTCCGAGGGGACGGTAATGCGCGCAGCGTTCGACGAAATGTACGACGGGGATCAGCATGTGCGCGTGCATTATCGCGAGTTCGAACGCTGGTTTTCCGAGCAGACGCCGGAAGCGATGCAATTTAAGCGCGCGGAAGCCGATCTGGTCTTCCGGCGCGTCGGCGTGACGTTCGCGGTTTACGGCGACAACGTCGACAAGAGCGACAAAAACGAAGATGAGCCCGGCGCGGGTGAAGGCACCGAGCGGCTGATACCGTTTGATGTCGTTCCGCGCATCATTCCCGCGGCCGAATGGAAGCATCTCGAGGCGGGCCTGAAGCAGCGCGTGCGCGCGCTCAACATGTTTTTGCACGACGTCTATCACGACCAGGACATCGTGCGTGCGGGCCGCGTTCCCGCCGAACAGATCCTGGGTAATTCGCAGTACCGCCCGGACATGCGCGGGCTAGACGTTCCGCGCAAAATTTATTCGCACGTTGCGGGCATTGACGTGGTGCGTGCCGTGAACTCAGAAAACGCTGGTGAATTCTTCGTCCTCGAAGATAACCTGCGAGTTCCGAGCGGCGTGTCCTACATGCTCGAAAACCGCAAGATGATGATGCGGTTGTTTTCCGACCTATTTGCGCGTAACCGGGTGGCGCCGGTCGCGCATTATCCCGACGTGCTGCTCGAAAATCTTCGCTCCGTTGCCCCGCAGGGTGTCGACAACCCGACAGTCGTGCTGTTGACGCCCGGCATGTACAACTCCGCCTACTTCGAGCACGCTTTTTTGGCGCAGCAAATGGGGATCGAGCTGGTCGAAGGCAAGGATTTATGCGTGCAGGACGATCACGTGTACATGCGCACTACGCGCGGGCTGCAGCGGGTCGACGTGATCTATCGCCGTATCGACGATGATTTTCTCGATCCGCAGTCCTTTCGTTCAGACTCGCGGCTTGGCGCGGCGGGACTGCTCTCGGTCTATCGCGCGGGCAAGGTATCGCTGGCGAATGCGATCGGCACTGGAATTGCAGACGATAAATCGATCTATCCGTACGTGCCGGACATGATCGACTTCTACCTGGGAGAGAGACCAATTTTGTCAAATGTGCCGACGCATGTTTGCCGTGAGAAAGATCAGCTCGAATACACGCTGGCGCACATGGAGGAGCTGGTGGTTAAGGAAGTCCACGGCGCCGGCGGTTACGGGATGCTGGTCGGGCCCGCCTCCACGCGGCAGGAGCGCGAAGAGTTTTCCACGCGCCTGCGCGCAAATCCGGAGAACTACATTGCGCAGCCCACTTTGGCGCTTTCCACATGCCCGACGTACGTTGAGTCCGGACTCGCGCCGCGCCATATCGATTTGCGTCCGTATGTTTTGTCGGGCAAGGATGTGATCACCGTTCCCGGTGGCCTGTGCAGGGTGGCGTTGCGCGAAGGCTCGCTGGTCGTCAACTCGTCGCAGGGCGGCGGCACCAAGGACACCTGGGTGCTAGAGCGATGAATCGACCCGGCGAGCCGCTGCAGCCGATCGACGCGGACGGCTCCGCACTTGATAGCGCCACGCGTCGTGCGACTGACCAGATCGACCCGTACGCGCTGATCGAACGGGCGGAAAAATTGATCAACACCGAGCCGCATGATGCGGTGGTGTTCGCGCTGCGTGCGCAAAGCGTGGCGCGCGCGCGCACCGCAGACGGCTTGATGGCGCGCGCGCACTTCGTTGCGGGGTCTGCGCTGATGCAGGTCGGCGACTGGTCGGGCGCAATTCGCCAACTGTCGCAAGCCGAGCAGGTCTATCGCGCGCAGGAAGACGTAGCGGCGCAGTGTCGCGTCAACACGCAGCTTGCCAGCGCTTGTTGCGAGCTCGGCGAATATGGTGAGGCGCTCGACGGTTTTGCGCAAGTGCAAAAGCTTGCGCGTCAGCATAACGATCATGCCGGTGCGCGCCGCGCGCTGGTGCATCAATCGACGGTGCATACGATGCTCGGCGACTTCGAGGCTGCGCGCGAATCGCTGAAATCAGCGCTCGAGCTGCCATCGGGGTCCGCCGCCGACGAAGGATTGGTGGTGCTGCAATTTGGCATGGTCGACGCCAACGAAGGATTGCGTGCGGCGCTGGCCGGCGATGGCGACACCGTGGCGCGCCGCATGGCGGATGCTGAGGAACATTTTGAAGTCGCCTTCGAGTTGCTGTCCGGCACTAGCGATCGTTCCAACGCAATTGCAGCGCGCATCCAGCGTGGCGCTGCGCGCTGCTGGCTCGGCAAGTTCAACGAGGGCCTTTCCGATCTGAAAGCGGCCGTGATGGAGGCAACGCAAAGCGGCTTTCGCCTGCGCGAGGTGCAGGCCAAGCTCGAACTCGGATTTCACCTGGTCGGCGCCGGGCGCGAACATGAAGGGCTTGCCATGCTTGCGCCGGCGCTGATGCAGGCCGAAGAATTGGGCGACCTGCGCCGACCGGCTGACTCGCACGAGCGACTATCGGCGTTGTATGAAGCGCGCGCCGACTTTCAACTGGCGCTGTTTCATCACAAGCGATACGTCGAAGTAAAGACTCGGCTCGACGGCCGGCTAAGCACGCAACGCGCTCGCCTGCACGAGGCGCGAGCTGAGTTGCATCAACTTCGTACCCAGACCGCGGCGCTGCATGAACGCACGCGCGACCTCGAACAGTCGCGCTATCGAATGGAGCGTCTGGCGCTGGAAGACGAGCTGACCGGGCTCGCGAATCGCCGATCGTTCACCAAAGAGCTCGAAAGCTGGTGTGCCCGGGCCCGCGCTGGCACGTTGCGCTTCGGCTTGGTGGTGGCCGATGTCGACGAGTTCAAGCAAATCAACGATCGGTTTTCGCATCTCGCAGGGGATTCCGTGTTGCGACAGCTCGGCAGCGTAATTCGGGCCAACCTGCGCGACACCGATTTCGCGGCGCGCCTGGGCGGCGATGAGTTCGCACTGCTGCTTGCTGACAGCGAGGGTGGCGCCGCCAAGGCGGTGGTCGATCGCCTGATCGAAGCGATTCGAAAAGCCTCGTGGGAAGATTTCGATAACGAGATGCGTGTGACCGTGAGCATCGGCTTGTGCGAGTCGTTCGATTTTGGCGATTCGAGCGAGCTGGTGCGGCGCGCTGACGAATCGCTGTACGCGGCAAAGCACGCCGGCCGCGATCGTGTGCATCTATGGAACGGAAGTGCTTAGCCGCACTGCGGATCACTTGTTCTGGATGGCGCGCTACATCGAGCGCGCGGAAAATACTGCGCGCATGCTCGACGTGAACTTGTCGACGTCGCTGCTGCCGCAATCAGCGCAGGCCTCGGAACGCGGCTGGCGCGCGCTGCTGAGCATCTCTGAGCTGACCGAAGAGTTCGACGAGCGATATAGAGTGGTATCGCCGCGCGACGTAATTGATTTCATGGTGCGCGACTCGACCAATCCGTCGTCGATCCATACCTGCCTGCAGGCTGCGCGAGAAAACGCCCGGGCCGTGCGCGGCTCGCTGACCACCGAGGTATGGGAAACGCACAATGACACCTGGCTCGATCTGCAGCGCAAGCTGTCCGACCGCACTTGCGAGCGTGATCCGCAGTCGTTTTTCGAGTGGGTCAAGTTCCGCTCGCATCTTTCGCGCGGGGTGACCATTGGCACGATGCTGAAGGACGAGGCGTTTTATTTCGTCCGGCTTGGCACATTTTTAGAGCGCGCGGACAATACAGCGCGGCTGATCGACGTCAAGTATCACAACCTTGATGACGGTCTGAATGGTGCGTCCGCCGCCTTGCGCGACGAGACTGAAAGCAGCGTCGATCATCCTCTGGATTTCTATCACTGGGCTGCCGTGCTGCGCTCGGTGTCCGCCTTCGAAACGTACCGCAAGGTCTATCGCGATGTGATCACGCCGTCGCGCGTGGCCGAGCTGCTGATCCTGCGCGGTGACATGCCGCGTTCGCTTGCAAACTGCGTGAACGAGGTTTCACTGAATCTCGAAATGGTTCGCAACGACCAATCGAGCGAAACCGAGCGGCGCGCCGGGCTTTTACGGGCGGAGCTTCGATACGGCCGCATTCAGGACATTTTGACGCTCGGCCTCCACCTTTATCTGACCGAATTTCTCGAGCGCATCAACGATCTTGGCGAGCGCATCAGTGAAGACTTCTTGGTGCCGCTGCAAGCCGTAAACTAGGAATGAAATGACCTATTGCGTAGCGATGCGGCTCGATGCGGGCCTGGTGTTCCTTGGTGACTCCCGCACCAACGCGGGCGTCGACCAGATCTCGACGTTTCGCAAGATGACCGTGTTTGAAAATCCAGGTGAGCGACTTTTGGTGCTGCTTACCTCTGGCAACCTCGCGCTAACTCAGGCGGTGACGCAGATTCTCAGCGAACGCGTCGGCCCCGAGCATTCGAGCGTATGGACTGCTATGACGATGGTCGAGGCGGTGCGGATCATCGGCGCGGCAGTGCGCGAAGTGCATGATCGCGACGCCAAGGCGCTCAGCGAATTCGGCGTCGAATTCAACGCAAAGTTTATTTTCGGCGGGCAGATCAAGGGCGAAGGCATGCGGCTGTTTCATGTTTACTCGGCCGGTAACTTCATCGAAGCGACGCAGGAGAATTTGTACTTTCAAATCGGCGAAGCGAAATACGGCAAACCGATCATCGACCGCGTGATCCAGCCGGAGACTCCGCTGGATGAAGCAGCCAAATGCGCTTTGATTTCGATGGACTCGACTCTCAAATCCAACATTTCGGTCGGGCTGCCGCTGGATCTGCTGGTTTACGAAGCTGATGCGCTGCGCGTTACCAAGTTCGTGCACATCGACGGTGCGAATCAATACATGAACATGATTCGCGACACATGGGGGTCGCGGCTTAAGCAAGTGTTTGCCGAAATTCCCGATCCAACCTGGCTCGACTCTTATGTCGCGCCGGGCGTACCGCGGTTGCAGACCAACTCGGCGCAGCCGGTGCGTGCACCACTGCCCACGTTCGTCGACGCCGAGCCGGCGTCGGCGATGCAGCTGGTCGCAGGCCAGTCGAAGCGCAGCAACGCAGGCTAACGCGTTACTCCAATTTATTGCGCGTACCAGCCGCCGTCAATGTTCCACGCAGCGCCGCGAACCTGATCCGCCGCCGGCGTGCACAGGAATACCGCAAGCGCGCCGAGTTGCTCAGGCGTAACGAACTGCATCGATGGTTGTTTCTCACTCAGCAACGCCTGCTGCGCTCCCTCGGCATCGAGTTTCCCGCGCTCGGCGCGCGAGTCGAGCTGTTGTTGCACTAACGGCGTCAATACCCAGCCGGGGCAAATGGCATTGCAAGTAACTCCCGTTCGCGCCGTCTCCAGCGCCACCGACTTCGTCAAGCCGACGATGCCATGTTTGGCCGCGACGTACGCTGATTTGTCGGCCGATGCGACCAGACCGTGCACCGATGCAACATTGATGATGCGCCCCCAGTTTGCTTGCCGCATCTTGGGCATTACCAGGCGCGTCGTATGAAACGCAGAGCTCAGATTGATCGCAATGATTGCATCCCAGCGGTCGACCGGAAACGATTCGATCGGCGCCACATGCTGGATGCCGGCATTGTTAACCAAGACATCGACTCGCCCGAACTCCGACTCTGCCGCGTGGATCATCTGTTCAATCGCGTCCGGCTTGCTCATGTCGGCGCCGTGGTAGATCGTACGCACGCCGAGCGTTTGCAATTCGCTCTCGACCCGCTTGATAGCGGCGGGCGCGCCGAACCCATTGATCACGATGTTCGCACCCTCGTTCGCCAGCGCGCGCGCGATGCCCAGACCGATGCCGCTGGTCGAGCCGGTGATCAGCGCTGTCTTTCCCTTCAACATGAATTCTCTCCGCCTTGCTACATGATCAGTATGCCATCGTGAGTGTGCTGCCGTGAACACTCCGAACGAGCCGCGTTTGCACAAGGTGCAATGCGTTTCTCCATCGGGGCTGCACTCGATTGCCTACACCGAATGGGGCCGCTCCGATAACCCGCGCGTGGTTGTCTGTGTGCATGGGCTGACGCGGCTGGGGCGGGACTTTGATCGCCTGGCGCGCGCGTTGGCTTCCGAGTATCGAGTGGTATGCCCCGACATGGTGGGCCGTGGGCGCAGCGATTACCTGCGCGATGCGATGCACTATCGCGTGCCGCAGTACGTGGCGGACTGCGTGACGTTGATCGCGCGTCTCGACGTCAAGCGCGTCGACTGGGTCGGAACGTCGATGGGCGGACTGATCGGCATCGCACTCGCGGGTCAGGGCGGCACCCCGATTCGCCGTCTAATTATCAATGACGTCGGACCCCGGCTCGACGCGGCTGCGATTGGGCGTATCGGAGACTACGTCGGGGCTCCGCTGTCGTTTGCCAGCATCGATCAGGGGGTCGACTACATCGCGACCATTGCCGCGCCGTTCGGGTTGACCCGGCGCGAAGACTGGCGCGAGTTGGTCGAGCCTGGGTTGAAGCGCGAGGGTGCGCGCTGGGTATTGCACTACGACCCTCGAATCGCAGAGCCATTTAAAGCGTCGTCGCCGGAAAGAACTCGTGCCGACGAAGCGGCGTTGTGGGCGCTGTACGACAACATCACGGCCCCAACGCTGGTGCTGCGCGGCGCGCAATCGGACCTGCTGTCGCGTGTCACGATGAACGAGATGGCGGCGCGCGGACCAAAGGCAAAAACCGTCGAGATCGCCGGCGTCGGGCACGCACCGACTTTGATGCTGCCAAATGAAATCACAATCGTGCGCGATTTTTTGCTTAATGCCGAAGCAGGGTAAGCGTGTGTTAGAAGACGCCGCTCGCGATGCCCGCGGCGATGGCTGCACCTAAATTACGCGCTTGATTTAAATCTGCTTCGAGCACGAACTTGGTCGAAAGAATCTGCTCGGGCGTCTGGGCTCCATTGCGTACGATGATGGGCGGCGCTACTTCCCGCAAACGCAACCCAGTTGCTATTCGTTGAATCTGACGCGCCGCGCCGTCGCCGTCGGTGCCTGCTGCGATGATCGTTGCATACGGTCGGCCGTTGACCTGGTCGAGCACGCCGTAGTACACACGATCGAAGAAATCCTTCATGCGACCCGACATCGACGCAAGATTCTCCGGAGTAACGAACAGATATCCGTCCGCGGCCAGAACTTCTGCCACTCCGGCATCGCCCGCGCGGACGATCTCGGTGCGGCACTCCACTTCATCGCATGCCGCAGCGTGCGCCGCAGTCGCCAACTGCTGGGCCGCGCCGGTCATCGAGTGATACACGATCAGCAAGCGCTTCATTTTTGCGTTGCTTCATTCATGCAGCGCCACCGGGTTCTGCAGAAAAAACTCGGTAAGCAGTGCATACCATTCCGGAAACGCGCTTCGCAAACGCTGCGGCGCAACGAAAAAAGCTTCGCTTGATACCGCGAAAAACTCGCCCGTGTCCTGCGCAGCGTAGGCATCGAACGGAAGACGCGCGAAGTAGCGCTCTTCGGTGTCGGATTCGAGATCTAGGTCGGCCGGCAGTTCGGCTTCGATTAACTCGACTTCGGCTGCGAAGCGCTCGAACGTGTCGTGCATGACTCTGCGCCAACGGGCGGTGCTCAATTTCTTATGCACGGAAGAAAATGGCGGCACCCCGTCGGCGTCGCCATTGAGCAGATCAATTTTGTGGGCGAACTCGTGCATCACCACTGAATAGGCCGCGCCGCCGGCGGTTGCGCTCTGCTGCGCGTCTTCCCACGACAACAAGAGCGGGCCGCCGTCCCACGCTTCCCCTGCAATCGGCTCGACGTACTGATGCACCACTCCGTCATCGTCGGTCAGCTCGCGCGGCACAAGAAATTCTCTGGGGTAGACGATGATGCTGTTCCAGCCGCGATACCAATCAAGACCGAGGTTCAGCACCGGCAGCGATGCCTGCATCGCAATGTTGACCTGTATCGCCGCTGTCAGTTCAAGACCGGCAGCGCCGGTCATCTGCTTTTGAGAAAGGAGCTGCGATGCAAGCTTGCGCAAGCGGGAGCACTCGTCGGCGTTGAGCCGCAACATGAACGGTAGGGACGCGAGTGTCGAGGTCCACAGTTGATCGGGAATGACGACTGATGATGAGCGCGTCAGGCGCTCGAACAGCGTTCGCAGCATCTTGGAATTGTGCGCCGGCACTCTATCCTTGCGGCATGCGTGCAGCAGAACCCACTGACGAGCCCGTCCCAGCGGCGGCGAGTGCGCTCGATTTAAGGCGCACCTTCGAGCTGGTCGAGCCTTTTTACCAGGACCGCTCTCTCGGTACCGGCGAGTCCTACCTTGCGCACGCGCGCGGCATTGCGCAGATCGTGGCGCCGCTGCGTAGTGACGCCGACTTGCTATGTGCCGCCTGCCTGTTCGGTGTGCACGATGTTTTGCGCGAGCCCGATGAGTGGCTACGCGCGCGCTTCGGCGCCGGCGTGGCGCAGCTGGTAGCCGATCTGCGACGCTTGACCAAGCTTTCAGAACAGACTCGCAAACAGGGTGCGTCGTCCAGCAACAGGCACGGCTCAGACGAACAAGCAGAAGTGCTGCGGCGCATGTTGCTGGCAATGGCAAACGACTTGCGGGTCGTCTTGCTGCATCTTGCATCGCGCTTGCAAACGCTGCGCTATTACGCGTCAACCAGGCAGCCAGGCGCGGAGCCGATTGCACACGAGACCATGCGGCTGTACGCCCCGTTGGCGAACCGGCTCGGTGTGTGGCAGCTCAAGTGGGAGCTCGAGGACCTGTCATTTCGCTCTCTCGAGCCGGAGACGTACAAGGGTATTGCTCAGTTGCTGGACGAAAAGCGCATCGAGCGCCAGGACTTCATCGAACACTCGACGCTGAATTTGCTGCAGATTCTGCGGGCGGAAGGCATTGCGGCCAGAGTGGTCGGCCGCCCAAAGCACATTTACAGCATCGTCAACAAGATGCGTACCAAGCGGCTGACGTTCGACCAGTTGCGCGACGTGCGTGGCCTGCGCGTGATCGTCGACAGCGTGGCGCACTGTTACCAGGCGCTGTCGGCAATTCATCAGCAGTGGACCGCAGTAACCAGCGACTACGACGACTACATTGCACGCCCGAAGCCCAACGGCTATCAATCGCTGCACACCGTCGTGATCGACGCCGAAGATCGCGCGCTCGAGATTCAGATTCGCACGCAGCAAATGCATGAATCTGCCGAGCTTGGGCTGGCGGCGCACTGGCGCTACAAGGAAGGCGGCAGGCACAACAGTCAGGATGAGCAGCGCGTTGCCTGGTTGCGACAATTGCTCGCCTGGCGCGAAGAAGTCGAGCCAACAGCTACGGCCGCCTCGGATGCAGACGCGCGCATCTATGTGCTGACACCACAAGCGCGCGTGATCGAATTGCCCGCGGGCGCCACGCCCGTCGACTTCGCATTCCACATTCATTCGGAAGTCGGCTACCGGTGCCGCGGGGCGCGCGTCAACGGCGCCATTGTGCCGCTGATCACGCCATTGAAGAATGGCCAGACGGTAGAAATCATTTCGGCGAAAACCGGCGGGCCGAGCCGCGACTGGCTCAATGTCGATCTTGGTTATCTGAAAAGTGCCCGCTCGCGCGCCAAGGTGCGGCAATGGTTCAACGCACTTGAATTCGAGCAATCGATTGCCGCGGGGCGCGATCTGATCGAGAAGGAATTGCAGCGGCTTGGCAAGACCGCGGTGAAGCTGGATGACCTGGCCAAACTCCTCGGCTTTGACAGCATCGATCTGCTTGCAGTCGCTGCTACCAAAGACGAGTTCAGCGTGCGATCGATCGAACACGCCCTCTCACCTGCGCTGCCGCAGCTCGAGCCGACGCCTGCACCGCTGGTCGGCAAGCCGCACGATGCACCGGCGGGCAAAGGGCAGGTGCTGGTGGTTGGCGTTGACTCACTGCTGACACTACTGGCGCGCTGCTGCCGGCCAGCGCCGCCGGACGAGATTGTTGGCTACGTCACGCGCGGCAAAGGTGTGTCGATTCACCGCGCGATGTGTTCCGACCTGAGGTCATTGCTGCATCGTGCGCCGGAGCGCGTCGTCGAGGTGACCTGGGGTTCGCAGCGCGATGCGCTTTATCCGGTCGAGCTACTGGTGATGGCGCAAGACAGGCCAGGACTCCTACGCGACATCTCGGAGCTGTATGCGCGTGAAAAGTTAAACGTTATCGGCGTCAATTCAAGCAGCACGCACGGCGAAGCGCGAATGTTGTTCACGGTGGAGATTCAAAATGCCGCCGACGTTTCCCGCGTCCTCACCGCGGTGCGCGAAATAAAAGATGTATTTAGCGCGCGTCGACGGTGAATTTCGACCTGGCGAGGACACGCGCAATTTGCTGTTGCATCTAGGCAGGGCGCCCGGCCGCCGAAGTCCGGCGAACCGATGCCATGCCTTATACTTCGCGTCCCAGGCGCGTAGCTCAGCTGGTTAGAGCACCACCTTGACATGGTGGGGGTCGTTGGTTCGAGTCCAATCGCGCCTACCAACCCCAGACACACTAGAGGTTTTGAGATGACTTTCCGAACTACGTTTACCGGCTTTTGATCACGGGACGAGTTCGCCTTTCGGAAAAAAAGTGCGGCTCGCCGCACTTTTTTTTGACTGGAGCACCGACATGATTTCCATTCGATTACCCGACGGCTCAAGCCGAAGTTACGACCCGCCAGTCACGGCGGCGCAGGTGGCGGCTTCGATCGGCCCCGGCCTCGCCAAGGCCGCAATCGCCGCCAGAGTGGACGGCAAGCTGGTCGATGTCGCACACGTGATCGACCATGATGCCGAAGTCGCGATCGTTACCGAGCGCGACGCTGACGGCATCGACGTCATCCGGCATTCCGCTGCGCATCTGCTCGCGTACGCGGTCAAAGAGCTGTTTGCGGAGGCCCAGGTCACGATCGGGCCCGTGATCGAGAACGGGTTTTATTACGACTTCGCCTACAAGCGGCCGTTTACGCCCGAAGATCTGACGGCCATCGAACAGAAAATGGCCGAGCTCGCGAAAAAAGACGAGCCGGTCGTGCGCGAAATATGGAAGCGCGACGACGCGGTGAAATTCTTCGAATCGATCGGCGAGAAATATAAGGCCGAGATCATCGCGTCGATTCCGGCGAACGAGGACATTTCGCTCTATCGCGAAGGCGGCTTCATCGATCTATGCCGCGGTCCACACGTGCCGTCTGCGGGCAAGTTGAAAGTTTTCAAGCTGACGAAGGTGTCCGGCGCGTATTGGCGCGGCGACCAGGCTAACGAACAGTTGCAGCGCATCTACGGCACGGCGTGGGGCCGAAAGGAAGACCAGGACGCGTACCTGAAGATGCTCGAGGAAGCCGAGCGGCGCGACCACCGCAGGCTCGGTAAGGAGCTCGACCTGTTTCATTTTCAGGAGGAAGCGCCCGGGCTGGTGTTCTGGCATCCCAAAGGATGGGTGATCTGGCAGGCGGTCGAGCAGTACATGCGCGCCGTGTACCGCGACAACGGTTATCACGAAGTCAGGGCGCCGCAAATCCTTGAACGTTCGCTGTGGGAAAGATCGGGCCATTGGGAAAAATACCGCGAAAACATGTTCACGACAGAGTCGGAGAATCGTTACTACGCGCTAAAGCCGATGAACTGCCCCGGACATGTTCAGATCTACAACGCCAATCTGCACAGCTATCG